>CAVGTO010000011.1:1641-34155 GCA_963631865.1 Eggerthellaceae bacterium | reverse complement strand
GGGCTGAGCTACACCCCGAGTTGTTTCCTTGTCCTTAAGACGATGCAAAAGTAGGATAAATTTCAATACAGTGACACTGTCGGACATGTTTTTTTTGAAGAAAGTTTGAGATGGTTGTTTTTCTCGCAGTCTATCAATATTTTTACATAAAGATGGGTGGAATGGCAAGTTTTTTGCTACGCTAATTTTGCCGTCAATTAAAAGAAGAGCATATAATCCCCATCAACATTCACTAAGTCCACAGACTCCCAATGTCCCGCCTCAAACATATATTCGGCCTCGGAACACTCCTCACGTTGCTTGCCGGAGCCATTTGCATAGCAGCAAACACAACGCCTTCGACGGAGGGCGCGCAAAGCGCATATGCGGATATTGAAGAGGAGACGGGAAGTCCCAACATTCTGACGTCAAGACTTTCGTCCATTGGACCGAGCGGCGACAACTACGGCTACGGGCGCACACCCGAGGCCGTGGACCTTGGGCTGTCGGTAATGTGGGCGGACCATAACGTCGGGGCGGATTACCCTAACGAGATTGGGCGATATTTCGGTTACGGAGACGTGGACGGCAACGAGACAAGTAACATCATCAGCCGATATGCCACGGGCGACGTGAGCGGCACAGAGCACGACCCTGCCAACTCTTTTTGGGGACAAGGGTGGAGAATGCCGACAGCCGAGGAGATGACGGAGCTATGCGAACGTTGCAGCTGGAAGTGGGTAAAGAAAGGCAGCACCGAGGGATACCTTGTGACTGGTCGCCGAGGGCAGTCGATATTCCTGCCCGTGACGGGGATGCAAAGCAAAGGCGAGTTGCAATTTGAATGTGCACGAGGTTATTACTGGACGGGCGAGAGTTGCGATGGCAGCGTGGACTACGCCTATTCACTTTTCTTCTATAAGGGGGGCAAGCTTATGAAGAACTACAAGAAGTTCTACGGGTTCGCCATTCGGCCAGTTAAGGAAGAGTTTTGACAGTTAGCAATTAACAGTTTACAGTTAACAGTTCTCGGCAGTCGGAGGGATTTTAAAGTTTTTGCGAGCACACGAAGAACAGCCAGCCATAAGTTTTGGCGCAGGAGGCTGGCAGTCTCTAACTATTTCTGTATCTGCGTTTATTGATTCGTTCCAAGCGGTCGAATTCGTTGTCGGCGGCTATCTTGTCGAGGATACGGCGAGTTAGCTTATCTAGCATCTTGCCTTCGCGGTAGTTGGCGGGAGTGGCGAAGTTGACGCGGTTCTCGTTTATGAGGCGGACGGCCACTTTCTTGGCCTCCTCGTCGCCTGGCTTATAGACGGCAATGGAGTGACCACCGTGGTCGCGGACGACCTTCATGCATGGGATGTCGGTGGCGCCGTCACCGTAGTATATCATATGCGAGAAAGGGACGGGGCGCTCGGCCTCAGGCAGGAAATCGTTGATTTTGCGGGTATCGCTCACCTCGCGGATGCCCTTATTAATTTTGAAGATGAATTGGGTCTTAGTGGTATAATCCACAGCCACGGCGGGCCACATAGGGCGACCTGTCTTGGGATCGTAGAGATAAGAGGATGCGTAGATGGCATCGAAAGAGGAGGCGATGGGCGTCCCCTCGATTATTTCCTTGAGGCCCGAAGAATTGATGTAATGATGGATATCGAGGCCCAATTTGAAGCCGTAGGCACGGATAGAGGCGAACCAATCGCGCACGCCCTCATAAAGCTTCACGTCGGCCCCAAAATCACGAAACTTCTCACGAGAGAGCACCACTCCCTTATCATCGGCCTCGCGGAGCATAAGGTGCATATAGCAGAGAATGCCGCAAGCATCGTTCTCACGCGTCAGACGGTCATTCTCGGCCCAGAAGGCGTCCTTGTCCGCACCGATGGTCTTCATATAACCGAACTCCTGCATATTACCAGGCGAGAGAGTCCCGTCGAAATCGTAGATGAGGGCTACACGTGGCAGTTTCTTCATAATCTCTTCACAATGGGAGGGTGACTTTATCCGTTTTCCACCAACAAGATAGAAAATTATTCCGAGAAAAAAAAGCGGACCGCCACACGACGACGTCGTATGGCGGTCCGCAACCGGAAATATAACCTCAATCAAACAGATTCAGAAGTTTTCTTAGTCCACCTTCTTGCCCCACCAAGTGGCCTTGCCGTCGCTGATGCCGGCATAGACAATGGTGACGCAACGAGGGTTGGCCTCCCAATCGACTTCGCGCTCAACGCAGAGGGCATTAGAGCCGACAATGAGGAGTTTGTTGTTGTCGTCGTAGCTCCAAGAGCCGCCGAGAGCCGCATTGCCATCGGCATCGGTGATAGAGCCGTCGGCATTGAAGTTGACGATGGTGCTCTCATCCTGGACGCCATAGTTGTAGGCGAGGTCGATGTGCTCCCACTTGCCGACGATGCTATCGGCAGTGAATGCACCGTAATCGGGCACGCCAGCGTAACGCTCGGGCAACGCAATAGGCCACTTATTGTCGAGTTCGGAAGCGGACTTAGGCGCCCAGACAAGGCGATGCACATGGCCCATCATAATGGCGTTAGCATAAGCATTGCCGCCTGCGCCGGCCGGGAGACGACCTTGGCTCATATAGAACCACTCGTTGGAGTTGGGATCATCCTTCTTGGAGAAGATTGCGCAGTGGCTGATGCCAACCCAGCCTGTTCCCTTTTGAAACTTGTAGGGATGGGTGACAATGGGATAGCAGTCGCCACGGCCATTGGTATTATTGCGGCCAGTGATATCATAGTAGGGGCCAGTGATGTTCTCGGAACGGACGACACGGGTGTTGTAAGGAACGTCGAGACCATCGTACGCCATAAAGAGGTAGTAATAACCATCCTTGTAGACAACCTCGGGTCCCTCACTTGCCTGCCAACGGCTTCCTGCCGTACGGGTGCTTATCCTTACGCCAAACGTGTCGTGGAGCGCATCCTCGGTGCCACACCAAGGCGAGCCGGTAGTATCAGTAAGCGGTTTACCCGTAGAAGGATTTACCTGGAGAGCAGAGAAACCACTATGCCAAGATCCGTGGATGAGCCAATGCTCACCTGATGGGGTGATGATGTAGGTGGGGTCGATTGCGTTGTAATAATAGAAACCGCCCCACTTCGTAGCTGCAAGATTGGAAGAGTTGAGTTCCTTATCAGAGGACGAGCATGTTACGAAACCGAGATCGTTCCAGTTGCCACTGTTGGGGTTAGTTGTCTCGCAGACGCCAATGAGGGCGAGGCAAGCCTGATTGCCGCCAATAACAGTCTTGGGGTTGGCATCGGCATCAAATACAATGCTGTAGTACATACGGATCCTGGTCTGGCCGTCCACAGTCACCTTGCGTGCGCACGGAGCCCAGCAGCCGAGTGAGAGGTCGGAGTCGGTAACAGCGTCCTTGCCAGCGAGTTTGAGATACTGGTTGACCTTCTCAAGAATCCAAGCAGGCTTAGTCTGATCGTAGAAAATGCCAGGCACCCATTCCCAATTTACAAGGTCCTTAGAGCGCTTGCCCTGGAAATGGCCATGGCCCTCATGGGCGTTGCCGTAGGAAGCGTCGGTGCCCCACATATAATAGTAGCCATCAGTCCAATAAACTACCGAAGGGTCGTGTACATTTGCGAGGTTCCATTGGCTGCGATAGTCCCAACCAGAGATTGATGCGTAATCGTCAGCATAGGTAGGGATAGAGAAAGTGGAGGGATCGACGACATCGCCGCTATCGTCAGAGCCACCGTTGTTGTCGCCATTGTTCGCAGGGTCGTCGTCCGAGCAGGAGACGAAGCCGAGAGAGGCGACAGCAGCCAGAGCGGCATATACTAATTTGCGTGCCATATGAGCTATTTAAGGATGTTGGATGTTTTTACGTTAACGTTGGCAAATTTACGTTACATTGGATTATGAGAGGTGGACAAAAATTGCGTTTGCGTGGACTTTGCGGGGAAAGTGGGTATATTTGCAAAGAATAGATTAGAAAGACAAAGAGATATGGGACGTTACGTAATAGCGGCACAGCCGAGTCCATCAGTCTAGCGTACATAACAGGCATATTGCCCATCGTAAGTGACGTATTCCAGTCGAAACTCAACAACTTCGACCAATATACTATGCTCGATTCGCAACCCCTATCACCATTTTTCGGATTCACAAGCGAAGAGACTTGCGCATTGTGCGCCAAACACGGAATGAACTTTGAAGAGTTCCGTAAATGGTACGATGGCTACACACTCACACCAGATATCGAGATATACAACCCGCGCTCCGTCGGGAAAGCAATCAAGAGCCAAGCCCTCAGCGACTATTGGAATAAGACAGGCTCTTATGACAGCATAAGCGAATATGTGGGGCTCAACTTCGACGGGACGAAGGACTCGGTAGCAGTGATGCTCGGAGGAGGCGAAGTGACTGTCAACGTCAGCAGCTTCTTGAACACAATGGATGCGTTTCGCAATCGAGACGACGTGTTCACATACCTAATCCACCTTGGCTACCTTGCCTACAACGCAAATCAGAAGACTTGCAAAATTCCTAACTGCGAGATACGCATGGAGTGGGTCAATGCGCTCAGCAATACGCCAAACTACTCACGCATAGTAAAACTTGTAACCGACAGCCGACACCTACTCGAAAGAACTTTGGCGGGAGATGCGGATGCCGTAGCGCAAGCCTTGGCAACGGCACATGAGCAAGCGACAAATCCACTAACATATAACGACGAGTCATCATTCCAAAGTGCCATAGGGCTCGCCTATTTCTATGCTACCACAGAATATACGATAGTAAAGGAGATGCTGGCAGGCAAGGGCTACGCAGACGTGGTCTTCATACCGACGAGGAAGTCTCGCCCTGCAATAATAATTGAGCTAAAAGTGGACAAGGCAGCAGACTCGGCTCTCAAGCAAATAGAGGAGAAAAGATACCCCAATGTCCTCAGCGGGCACTATAGCGAGGTCATCTTAGTTGGCATCAGCTACAGCAAGGAGAGCAAGGAGCATAAGTGCGTGATTAAAAAAGCGTCAATATCCTAACCGTTCCTATTCGTATAAAGCCAAATCAGAAGGTGGCATATTATGTTTGCCACTTTATATGACAGGACTGTTTAAACCAATACACTCGCACTGCGAAGATTTCAGCTATCGTAAAAAACAAGTAACCCTCCAAAGGCTGTCGCCTCTGGAGGGTTACTTATTTTATCAGATGATTATGAGAAGTTGGGCTTACTCGAAGAGAATGAGGTAAGCCTCCTCAGTGAGGAATGACACGTAGACGTCATCCTCGTCGGCCTGAGTGGTAGTTGTGGTAGATACACCAGTGAACTTCTGGATATGAGTCTCACCATTCTGATAGGTGATATTCATTACGACGTCAACCGTCGCACCATTGTTAGTCACAGAGATCTCATACACTGAACCATCGAGGTTAGCTTGGAATGTATCCCAATCCCAATCGCTCTCGAGAGTTGCGGCAGAGTAACCGTTACCCCAACCATAGTTATCGGCACGAAGGACACCATACTCAGCCTTTTCCGCAGTACGGAGAAGGACAACTGGGCAGTGATAATTCTCCAAATTATCAGAACGGAGCTGAAGCTTCTGAGTGAAGGTCTCGCCCTTCTTAATCTGAACTTCGTCAGAGAACACAGTCCACCAACCAGTAGAGAAGTCGGCAGCACCAATCTGGGTAGCATCAGTAGCGCCTACCTTGACTATTCCCTCGGCTTTCATACCCTGATATTCAGCGGTAAGAGTACCATCGGCTTTGACAGTTGCAGAGACGAGAGAGCCGTCAATAGCGGTCTCAACTCCCTCAGAATCGACGCCGTAAAGGGTGTAAGATTGGCTCGAGACGGGAAGTTCAGTCACTCCAGTCGGGAAGTAGTATACAGCAGACTCGGCGACATCGACCTTAAGGCTCCTGAAGTCAGTAATCAAGATGTTATAAGTAGCGTAGATAGGCGTGCAGTAGTTGCCGCGGCTGGTCTTGTTGTAGAGGACGGTGACAGTCTTGCTGCCAGTGGTCGTAAGGTCAGGAGCGATGAAAGATAAGTCGTCGATAGTAACGTCGGCAGACGTTCCATCCTCATAGGTCACCTTAGCGGTGAGGCCTTCGGTGTAGACAGTGTCACCAAGGGTGATGAAAGAGGGATAACCGCTAAGAGTGAGGGTTGCCGGGTTGCTCTCAGAGATGATGATTGTCGCGGGGAGAAGCATTGCGGAGAAGTTCTCGTAGTGGCAATTATCAACGGTGAGGTAAGCGTAGATGTCATCGGCAGCAGAAGCCGTCTGATGATACTCCTCAACGAAGACAGCACCATTCAATGCAGTTGCAGTAGCGGTTACGTAGATGTAGCCAGCAGAGACGTGCTGAATCTCCATAACTACGTGCGCACCATTCATATTCTCAAGGAAGTAAGCCCAAGTCTCTGCACCAGCAGCCTCAGCCACAGCAGCGTAGTTGGTGGTGATGTTGTCAGCCTCGTAGGTATAACCTTCCTCTGTGCCCATCGTGCCAGTCCAGCCGTAGGCGTCGGAACGGAGAGCGAAGTACTCCTTGTAGCCGTCGACGTCGGTGGAGTTACCCTTCTTGTTGGCAGTTACGAGAACCCAGTTGTTCCAGTTAGACGCACCAGAAGTATAGTTGTCGAACTCCATAACGAGGCGCTTGCCAGAGGGAATGGCAATGAAGTCCGAGAAAGCAGACCACCATGCGCCAGAGTTGTCGGTCTCACCGATAGTCGAGCTTGCGACCTCGATAATGGTGGTGTCACCTGTCGAAACATTCTTGGAGGCTGCGATGGAGTCGATGCGGCTTTCGAGCCAGCTCGGCGAGTTGATCTCGAAGGTGTCGTCCTCATCGCAAGCGACGAAGGCACCAGCGACGAGAGAACCCGTCATAAGGGCCAGGAGGCCTTTCTGTATATTATTCATAATCAGATTTCTGTGTTTTGTTTTGAAAGGCCGCCCCTACCGGTTGAGATAGAGTCCCAAGGCAATAGGAGGGCGGCATTATCAAGTCAAATTTCTACTATTGGAGGTCAACCACGGGGCGCACAGACCAGGGGAAGAAGCCGTCGGGTTTCTTGGTGTTGTAAGCGCAGTTGCCAGTGAGGTTGGGGTTAGCGTCGAGTGTGCTCTGAGCGATGGGGAAGTACTCGTGAGCCTCGAGGTAAGTGTCGAGAGTAGAACGTATGGTGGTACCGTCAATCTGGTCGGTGGTGTAGGAAGCCTTAGCATCCTCGACCTTGAGGGAGAGCTTGAAGGTCATATGCTGACGAAGCTGGGCCTTGCGGTCTGAGCTCTCGTAGAAGCCCCAACGGTTGAGATCGATGCCACGGCCATTCTCGCAACCGAACTCCTTCGGACGCTCGACGTTAGCGATTTGCTCGAAGAGGGCGTCGGCGGTTGGGAAGTCGGCCTTGTTGAGATTGGCGAGGCCAGCGCGGTTGCGCACCTCATTGATGTAGTCAATGGCAGTCTGCGTAGGACCGTTAATCTCGTTCTCGCACTCTGCGGCGCGAAGGAGGACATCGGAGTAGCGCATAAGGCGGAGATTGATGCCGTTGTGGAGACCGGTGGTGATGGTGGTGAAGCCATCAGGAGTTACACGGCCGTAGCCCCACTTAGCGATGCCGAGACCGCCACCAGTACCGTTGGCAAGGCAGACAGTATCGTTGGCAGAGGTAATCTGGACATTGTAGAGCACGTTCTGACGGGGATCACCATCGGGGTAAGCCGCGGTGGTCTGGCCAGTATAAGTGTCGTACTCAGGCTCGTAGGAGCAGATGGTCCAATAGAGACGGGGATCGAGACGGCCGTCGGTGCACTTCTCTGCCTTGTAGAGGTTGTAGAGCCAAGGAGAGGCTGCGAGGTCACCCCAAGAGCCGAAACCGTTGGGCGCATAGTTGGACTCTACAGCGTGGCCCTGGGTAGCATCCTTAGAGATGTTGACAGGAGTCCACTCCTCGTCCACACCGCCAGTGCCGTAGTTCATGTACTGAACCTCGAAGAGGCTCTCGGCATTGTTCTCGCCAGCCTCGGTGAAGTTGGCACCGTAGTCTGCCATGAGGGAGTAGTTGCCATAGACACCAGCAATGATGTCCTTGAGGACGGTGTATGCCTCGGTGTAGTTGTGGCGAAGCATAAGGGTGCGTGCGTAGTAGCCAGCCGCGGAGCCGCAGGTAGCGCGACCCTTAGCGAACTCGCCGCCAATGCTCTTGCTGGGGAGGATAGCCATAGCCTCCTTGAAGTCGGCCTCGACTTGATCGAGGACCTCGTCGTAGGTATTGAGGCTAGCGTAGAGACCGTCGAGGCTGGAGTATGCCGAGTAGTCGGTTATGAGGCAGCACTCATGATGGTAAGTAGCAAGAGTGTAGTAAGCGAGGCCGCGGATGAAGAGCGCCTGACCCTTAATCTTGTTATAGGAGTCCTCAGAGAGGGCAACCTTCTCGACCTGCTGGAGGACGTAGTTGCAGCGGTTGACAGCATGGTAGCAGTCACGCCAAATCCACTGGTTACCAATTTCGTCGGTCGGGGTCTCCTGGAGGGCGTCGTAAGGCCAGTACCAGATGAGGCCCGGGTTGTAAACCTCGTCGCCACGGACGGCATCCATAGTGTAACCGACGCGGGCGAAGGTTCCCTCGAGACGAATACGGTTGTAGCAGGCTATGATAGCCTCCTCAAGAGTCGACTCGTCATTGCCGAAATCGGCAGTGGTCTGAGTATTAGGGTTTGTCACATCGAGCTCGTCGCTGCAGGAAGCGAAACCTGCGGCAAGAAGGGCCGTTGCGATAGCTATATATGTTCTTTTCATGATAGATTTCCGTTAAGATATTCGGCTGTTAGAACGTGAAGTGGAGGCCGGCCATGAAGGTGCGGGGCGACGGGAACGAGCAGTAGTTGTAGCCAGGGGTGAAGGTGCCGCCGGCGAAGTCAACGTTGTAGCCCTTGTACTTAGAGATGGTGTGGAGGTTCTGCGCAGATACGTAGAAGCGTACGCTGGAGAAGATACCATTGAACCACTCGTCCTTGAAGTTGTAACCGAGCTCTACGTTAGCGATCTTCCAGTAGTTAGCGTTCTGGATAAAGCGGTCGCTGAAGTAGTCATTGTAGGTTGAGCCGTCGGCAGTGAACTGAACGCGGGGCTGGCTTGCGTTGGGGTTCTCAGCGGTCCAGCTGTCGAGCATATCGACGCTCTTGTTGGTAAGACCAGTGGTGCCGTGGAGAGCCTCGTCGAGGTAGTCAACAGCCTTGAAGCCGAGCGCGCCGTAGGTAGATACAGAGAGGTCGAGCCCCTTCCACTCAACACGTGCGTTGAGACCGAAGTTGACCTTAGGCATACCGCTGCCGAGGATGTCGCGGTCGTCGTCGGTAATGGTGCCATCGCCATTGACATCTACGTAGTAGACATCGCCGAGCTTAGCGTTTGCGGGAGCAGCGTAGCCAGCCTCGGTGCTGTGACCAGCGGACTGAGCGTTGAGGAGCTCAACGAGGGTAGCATTGTCGCGGATGATGCCACCGTAGCGGAGACCGTAGAAGCGACCGACCTCCTCACCTACTTCGGTGCGGCAGATACCGTCGGTACGAGCCTCGTTGGTAACTCCGAGAGCTGTAACCTCGTTCTTGTTAACAGTAGCGTTTGCGCTTACCTCCCACTTGATGGGGTGGTCGTTGTTGCGATAAGAAGCAGAGAACTCAAGACCGCTGTTCTCCATAGTAGCAGCGTTCATAGTAACAGTGCCGTTGGTAGCACCTGCGCTTGCGGGGACGGACACGCTGTAGAGGAGGTCCTCAGAGGTAGCCTTGAAGTAGTCAAAGTTGAACTCAATCTTGTTAGAGAGGAGGGTGATGTCGAGACCTACGTCGAAGGTCTTCTTCTTCTCCCACTTGATTGCAGTATTTACGTAGTTAGAGAGGGCAGAGCCAGTGACCTTCTCGCCACCGAAGGAGTAAGAGTAGTCGCCACGAGACATGGTATCCATGTACTGGTACTCACCGATGTTCTCATTACCGAGGACGCCGTAGCTTGCGCGAACCTTGAGGAGGCTGATGAGATCCTTGTCAACTCCGAAGAAATCCTCACGGTCGACACGCCAACCAGCGGATACAGAGGGGAACGTGCCCCAACGGTCGTCGGAAGAGAGACGGCTAGAGCCATCACGACGGGCGGTGAACGAAACGAGATACTTCTCGTCGAAGTCGTAGTTCAAGCGGCCGATGAAAGAGCAGAGGACGTGCTCACTCTCGTAGCTGGAAGCCTTGAAAGTAGAGGCGTTGGAAATCTGGAGGTAGTAGGGCTCAGAGAGTGTGTTGCCAGTGCCGGTGAGAGTGTGGTAACGCTCACGCTCGAAAGTCTGACCGATGACGAAGTTGATGTGGTTTGCGCCAATCGTGCCATCGTAGGTAATGGTATTCTCGACAAGGCCGTCGGTATACTGACGGTAAGCCTCGTAGAGGTTCTCGTTCTCCTTGGCAAGGTAGTTACGGTTGCTGGAGTAGAAGGCCGGGACGAAGGTCTTGTCCTTAGCGTAGGTCTTGCTGTAAGAGAGGTTGATCTTGTAGTTAACCTTATGGTTGTCGTTCTTCTGACCAATCATGTCCATGATGTCCACGTCAGCCGAGCCAGTGACCACGAAGCGGTCGACCTTGGTGTTGCGGGTGATGAGGTTGTTGGTCATGAGGACGTTGGTCATCGAGAGGTCACCGTGCTTGCTGATGTAGTAGGTGCCGTAACCATAGTTATCGTAGTTGTAGTCCGAAGCGCCAGAGTAGTAGTCGTCGAGGCACCAAGTGCTCTCATCGTAAGCCTTGATGGTAGGCGGGAGGAGGAGAGTAGAGCCAAGGACAGGGTACTGGCTGCCGTAGAGGCCCTGGACATACTCGCTGGCGTTGGAGAGCGCCATGTTGTCCTGAGCGCTGTGGCTATAGAGGACGCTGGTCTGGAACTTGATGAACTTGACGTCCATATTGTTGTTGACGCGAGCGGTGAAGCGGTCGTAGTTGGGGCCTGCGCCTTCCATTGTACCGTTCTGCTTGAAGTAGTCGAGAGATACGTTGTAGGTGTTGTTCTCTCCGCCGCCTGCCATAGAGACGTTGTGGTTCATACGGAGACCTGTCTTGAAGACCTCGTCGAACCAGTCGGTGTCGACCTTACCAACAAAGTAGTCCTCGCTGCCCTCAACGTAACCGGTTGGGATAGAAGCCTGTAGATTGTTGTTGGTGTAAGCTTGGACGACGTACTGGGTGTACTGCTCGGTGTTCATAACGTCATATACACCGTCGGGGATTTGGTCCATGCCGACATAGCCAGTGTACATAATCTTCATAGGCTGGTTCTTAGAACCGCGCTTGGTGGTGATGATGACGACGCCGTTTGCAGCACGAGAACCGTAGATAGCGGCTGCAGAAGCGTCCTTGAGGACCTGGAGGGTCTCGATATCGTTAGGCGAGAAGTCGCGGATGGAGGTACCCATAGGCACGCCGTCGATGACGTAGAGAGGAGCGGTGCTGTTGAAAGAGCCCAAACCACGGATCTTGACGGCAGGGTCTGCGCCAGGCTGACCGTCGGTAGTAATCTGGACACCGGCCGCCTTACCTTGGAGCATTGTGGAGATGTTGGAGTTGGAGACCTTCTTAAGTTCGTCGGCATCGACGATAGCTACAGAGCCAGTGAGGTCGGCTTTCTTCTGGACGCCGTAACCCACGACAACGAGTTCACCAAGCTCGGTGGTCTCCTCTGTGAGGGAGAAGTTGATGCTGCTACGACCGTTAACTTTCTCCTTGGCTGAGTTGTAGCCGATGAAGGATACGGTGAGTTCGGCGTTTGCGGGAGCGTTGAGCACATAGTTACCATCGATGTCGGTAACGGTGCCGTTGGTGGTGCCAGCCTGAAGGACTGCGGCACCGACGATAGGCTGCCCATTATTGTCGAGGACGCGACCCTTGATGGTCAGCGTGCCTTGCGATTGAGCCACGGCCTCGTTCGTCGGCAACACGAAAGCTGCGGACGAGAATGCCAGGGCGCTCATAAGAGCAAGAGTTTGTATTCTCATAAGAGTTTAGTTTGTTTTTTGGGTTCCGTTGCGCTTGCCTCAGGCGGTGTTTGGTATTGCTTGTTTCGCCTTTCTTCTGAGTGTTGATTTCGCCTTGACTCACCTATTATAATGTGATGTCCGCCGCGTTTGTCGTGCACCTCAAACGTTTGCGGATCCAGGTGAAAGAATTGGGCTAAAATCATCGGCCTTGAGATTGGCTTAGCAAGTTTGCCTTAGGCTTGCGGAAAGACCGCATGGGGCAGAGGAGGCTTTAAGTGTAATACTGTAGAGCATCATTTGCCTTTACATTCTTTCAAGGCAAAATTATACATTCATTAAGTTTACAAGGGTGAAAAACACATCCATTAAGGTGGATTATTATGTTTTAACAATTCGTACTTAATACCGTTCAAGAACACTATAAACCAATCACTTAACTATAAAAAGAAAAAATCCACCACGCACTGTTCGCACAGTACGTAACCTTTAATAATGTTAAAACGTATCATAAACCAGCTCAAATCAGCAGTGTTAAAATTTAGCAATTCAAAACAGGGTCGGCAGCGCACAGCAAGCCCCGACAAGAAAAAGAAGGAGGTCAATAGACCTCCATCAATACCCTACGTAGTACCAGAAAAACTCCGAGACTTCCAGCCCCTCGACACACTTCTCAATATCCCCGCGGTCCAACTTACGCCCATTGGCGCGGACACGCAACTGACCAATACGAGCGACCAACAACGAAGAGAAATAAGGATGGCGCCGCATACGAGTGTCATTAGCGGAGTTCACATTTATCTCCCTCACGGCAGAATTGTCCACCCTTAGATATTCCTTTACACCATCATAGCGAGCCTGGGTCAGCGGCCAAGTCCCAAGCAATTGGCGCACATCCACGAAACCGCCCAACTGAGTGCGCAACTCAACGATGGCATCGGCAGTGCGCTCTCCAATGCCCGGCAAGGCAATGAGATCTTCACGAGTGGCACTATTGAGCTCGACTATATTATAGGTCTTCTTCGTCAAAACATTTTCGTCCACCCTCTGCTGTCCACGCCTTGGCGTAGCCTTGCCTCGCAATACATCCGCAAGAGCAGAAGGGGAGAGGGCCACAAGCGAATCGAGCGACATCGACCCGTGGAGGACAAAACTGCGCTGATAAAGAGCCAAAGTATCCCAAGTGGCAGCAGTCATACCAGCCTCGGCCATTGCCACCGAATCCGCTGCAAAGAACGGCACACGTGGCGAATAACGTCTTTCCGCACGTACAGACGCATCTCCACCATCCTCTTTGCGCCAATCTGCGGAAGAGGTCCGTCGTCCCCAACGTTGACGCACGAGATACGCAAGTTCATCCACCGACAGCGCCGTGTCGGGATGCGAGAAATTGAGTCGCCCGCGGATGTCGCAAATCAGCGCAGTATCGGCATACGGGAGCATAAGAAGTTGATCCGCACCTGTATAGGCATAGCCAAGCGAACGCAGATACATCATTTGCGAAATATGGTAATAAGAGAAACCCGCCTTACGGAGGCTCCGCGGGGAGTCGTAGTTAACAAAAACAGCATCGGGAGACAATCGACGAGCCTCACGCTTTGCCGCGGCCAAAGAATCAGCCAACGGGTCGCGCACAATGCGAATTTTCGTCTCGCGGGTGCAGAAAAAGACCTTTACGGCAATGCACACCAAGACTACAACGCAACACGCTATAGCCCCATGGCGCGACTGCCTATCGAGATACATAAATCACCAGCAAAGACTGCGGAAATAGCAATCCTATTCCCCAACATACCAGGCATAGAGCCCGTTGAGGAAGATAAACAATATGGCGAGGGGAAGGACGTAGCGCACAAGGAAGAACATAGCGCGGAAATAGCGGCAAGCACGTCCATCAGCCTCAATCTCACCCTTGAAACGGGCTGGGGGAAGCACCCATCCCACAAATATAACGACAGCCAATGCGCCGAGCGGCATCATGACGTTGGCCGTAACCTTGTCGAAAATATTAAAAATGATGCCCGAGAGCGAGCACGCCACGCCACAGACAAGCACAGCCAACGAGGCGATAAGCGTAGCCTTCTTGCGCCCGAGATTGAAAGAAGTCTTGAGGAAAGCCACGACGACCTCCAGCAGCGATATGGACGAAGTGAGTGCTGCAACCATAAGTAAGAGGAAGAATACGGCCGAGAAAGCCTGCCCAAACGCCATCTGATTAAAGATATTGGGCAACGTGACGAAAACGAGGCCAGGCCCCTCACTCGGATTGATGCCGAAAGCGAAGACACAGGGGAAAATAACAGCACCGGCAAGGAATGCCACAAGGAAATCCAACATCGCCACACGAGCGGCCATCCCACCGAGAGACTGCGACTTCTGTATATAAGCACCATAAGTTGTCATAATGCCCATACCTATGCTGAGCGAGAAGAACGACTGCCCAAGGGCATCAAAAATAGCCTTGCTCGTAACTTTACTCAGGTCGGGCATAAGGTAGAACGAAAGGCCTTTGCCAGCTCCATCGAGGAAGAGAGCCCTCACGAGCATAATAATGATGAGCAGGAAAAGAAGCGGCATCAGCACCTTGCTGTATTTCTCAATTCCACTCGCCACGCCTTTGGCCACAACGTATGCCACCACACCAATGACTATGCACATCCAAAGCATGCAACTCACGGGGTCGGAACTAACACTGCCAAAGACGTGCGCCACTTCGTCGCCCGACAAGCCACTAAGCCATCCGCCAATAGACGCCACGGAGTAGTAGACCGTCCACCCGGACACTATATTATAATAGGAGAGGATAATGAAAGCCGTAAGCATACCCAGGATGCCAATGGCCTGCCACTTGCCACCCGGCTGAAGAGTCTTGAAAGCCGACGTCACTGGTTGGCCACTCATACGACCAATGGAGAACTCACAAATGAGCATCGGGATGGAGATGGCTACAGTAAACAGGACATAGAAAAGGAGGAAGATGGCACCGCCATCCTCACCAGCTATATATGGGAAACGCCAGACGTTGCCCAAGCCCACGGCAGAGCCCGCTGCAGCCGCTATGGCACCCGTCTTGGATGTAAATTTTTCGTCGGACATCAGGATTAGGGATAAGGGTCAGGTAGGAATGAACTTTTTGAAGTTGTGAAAATAGGCAAAAACGCTTACAATTCAAAATGGGCATGCCGCCGGCGACAACATTTTTCACGTCAAATTGCTATATTTGCCCCCAAATAAACATGACTAAATGCGCGACTTCAAGAGAAGCATAAAGGTGCAGGCCACGGCCGAAGAGGTCTACTCCGCCATCACCAACCCATTCGCCATAGAGCTCTGGACCGGTTATCCGGCCAAGATGAGCACCGAGCCCGGCAGCGAGTTCGAGATGTGGGACGGCGACATCTGCGGACAGAACCTTGAGTTCGAGGAGAACAAGCTTGTCAAGCAGGAATGGTATTTCGGCGAGGACGAGCCGTCCATCGTGACCATCAAGATCACGCCGCGCAGCAATGTCCGCACGGAGATTTTCATTACCCAAACCAACATTCCCGACGAGTATTACGACAACATCGCCGGAGGCTGGGACGAGGACTATCTCGCCTCGCTGCAACAGTTCTTGGAAGAGGGAGACGAGTAACAGTTAGCAGTGCACAGTTTGCAGTTCACAGTTTAGCACTCATTTCACATGCGCTTCGGGCTTTTGCTCGGAGCGCTTTTTAGTTCCCAAAGCCCAGTCGGCTGTTGGCAAGAAGACGGCAAGAACACAGTACATCGCAAGAGAGAACAAGAGCCAAAGCTACAAGCGATTTTTGGAATGCAAACGGGCATTCACGACGCCTCTGTTCTTTGGCATAAGCATCGCTATACTACAATAACTTACAAGACAACTTTGAAATTACCCAAGGTTTCAAACCGCCAAAAATCGAAATTATCCAAGGTATTTCGAGACGCGGAGACATTCGTTTAGGCATAAAAAATCCCTCGCCCCGGAATTTCGTCCAGGACGAGGGATTTTATATTATCGCACTAAGCGAAGCCGACTTCAAGATTAGAAACGGGTCTCGTAAGCCATATCACCGATGCAGCAGTAGTTGAGGCCATTCTCCTCAGAGAGAACGTCAGAAACGGTATTGCCGCTTGCGTCTACAACCTGGAGGTAACCCTCGTAGAGGTAGTGCTTGTCGTCGGAGACATCAATCTTCTGCCAAGCATCGTTGACAGTCCAAGTACCGCTCGAATTGGAGGTTGCAAGAGTGATGGTAGCAACCTTATCGCCGCCAGAGCCAACATTCTTGCCGGCATTCTTGATGGTCTCAAGAGCCTTGCTGAAGCTGCTGAAATTGAAGCTGGTTACGTAGCCGTAGAGAACGAACTGGATCTTGTGGTTCTTGTAGCTGGTGCTGAGCTCTGAGTTGATATCGTCATAACCCTTGACCGGGCACACCTCAAACGACTTCATACCCTTGAGGCGGAGGTAGCTGAAGGCAGCGGTGATATCAACAGCGAAGTGCTTGCTGAAGAGAGCACGCTCGAGCGTGCCCGGGCAACAGATAAGATAGCCGCCGGTCTTGGAGCTAGGAAGTGAGTCGCAAGCAGGGGTGAGGTTAGAATAACCTGCATTGGTAGCCGCATCGATGGTCGAAGGGCACATACCACCCTGAAAACCGTCGATAAGGTCTTCGTCAGGGACAAGGGGATTGGTAGAGCTGATAGATGCGGTATCGCCTACTGACCAAGTGGTGAAGCAGTAAGCGTCGGTGTAGCCATTTGCGTCGGAAAGCATATAGCTGTTGACACCAGTAATAGAGGAGGTCTTGTAAACACCAGGGATGTAAGACACAGCAGCCACACTGCTGAAGTCTGCGTAGTAATCGCCGTCGTCATCGCTGTCGCTATCGTGGCAGGCAGAGAAAGAGAAAGCGCAGGCGAAAGCCGCAGCCAATGAGAGAAATTTCTTCATGGTTTAGATGAATAATTATTGTTTCGGACGCTTTGTACGGACGCTCCGCAAAAAGGTTATGCACTTTTTTCGGTCTCTTGCGCTATTCATAACTATTCGCAATAGATGCGGCATCAAAATAGGCCGCAGACCACATCAACCTCTTCATAGTAACTTTTGGGCCACTCCACAACACGCATGAACGTCAATCAGCTACACGCTTACTTAACTTTTTAGCGTCACGACGCGAAAAAGTAACCTTTTCCGCTTTGGCTCACGCCAATTAGCTAGCACACAAAATATTAAGCTTTAGAGAATCGCACAGCGTAAGACCTACGCTCCCTCAGCCAAAATAATAACGCCCGAAAATCACATGCAGCACATAGCAGACGGGAGTGCGAACGGCAAAGCGGAAACCGCCCTCTCTTAAAAAACCTTAATCAACATACGCCCTTTTTGACGTGAATTATAATCGCGATGCGCTGTTTTTATCATAGCTTATCACTATATTTGCTGAAAAATAGGTTGTCCGATTAGGACATACCCCCTTATTAAAAAGGTAATAAAACAAAGAAACAATCGCATTGCGGCGAGCAGTGCCACATAACCTAAATCATGCGTCCAAAGAGAATTATTGAGATCATGCGCGAGGCCGCCACAGGCACGCAGGTCACGGTCAAGGGCTGGGTCCGCACCCGCCGAGATAGCAAACAAGTCAGCTTCGTCGCTATGAACGACGGCTCGACCATCGCCAATCTCCAGATCGTTGTCAACCCTGCCAATACCGACGAGGAGACCCTCAAGCGCATCACTACGGGCGCATGCCTCAGCGTCACGGGTCAACTCGTGGCAAGCCAGGGCAAAGGTCAGAGCGTAGAGGTTCAGGCCGAGGCCATCGAGGTGCTCGGCGACGCCGACGCCACTTACCCTCTCCAAAAGAAGGGCCACACGATGGAGTTCCTCCGCGACACCGCGCACCTCCGTCCGCGCACCAACACCTTCGGCGCCGTATTCCGCATCCGCAACCAAATGGCCTATGCCATTCATAAGTTCTTCCACGACAAGGGCTTCGTCTACTTCCACACTCCGCTCATCACCAGTTCAGACTGCGAGGGCGCAGGTCAGATGTTTCAGGTAACCACCCTCGACCTAGAGAACCTTCCCAAGAATGAGGAGGGCAAAGTAGACTACACACAGGACTTCTTCGGCCGCCACACCAGCCTTACCGTCTCTGGTCAGCTTGAGGGCGAGCTTGCAGCCACCGCACTCGGAGCCATCTACACCTTCGGCCCGACGTTCCGCGCTGAGAACTCCAACACGCCACGCCACCTTGCCGAGTTCTGGATGATTGAGCCAGAGATGGCATTCTACGACATCAAGGACAACATGGACCTCGCCGAGGAGTTCATCAAGTATTGTGTACAGTGGGCCCTCGACAACTGCATGGACGACCTCGAGTTTCTCAATAAGATGATTGACAATGAGCTCATCGAGCGACTCAAGTTCGTCACCACCCACGACTTTATCCGCCTCCCCTACACCGAGGGCATCAAGATCCTTGAGGAGGCCGTGGCAAAGGGCCATAAGTTCGAGTTCCCCGTATTTTGGGGCGCGGACTTGGCATCGGAGCACGAGCGTTACCTCGTCGAGGAGCATTTCAAGAAGCCTGTCATCCTCACAGACTATCCGAAGGAGATCAAGGCCTTCTACATGAAGCAGAACGAGGATGGCAAGACTGTCCGTGCGATGGACGTCCTCTTCCCGCGCATTGGCGAGATTATTGGCGGTTCCGAGCGCGAAGCCGACTACAGCAAGCTCATGGAGCGCATCGAAGAGCTCCACATCCCGATGAAGGACATGTGGTGGTATCTCGACACCCGTAAGTACGGCACGTGCCCCCACTCTGGCTTCGGTCTCGGATTCGAGCGCCTCATCCTCTTCGTGACGGGCATGGCAAACATCCGCGACGTCATCCCATTCCCGCGCACCCCGGGTCGCGCCGAGTTCTAAAAAGGACGCAGGCAGTCGCCCTCCCCAAAATAGATAACCAATAAGACACACATCAGATGAAGATATTCTTTAACGACAGGCACATCAAGCTCGACACTATGAGTTTTGCTACCGTCGGCTATCAGTCAGTGGAATACTTCACCGACGTCGACCAACTCAAGCAGTTAGTGGATAAGTTCGTCGCCGACGAGACCGCCCCCGACACTTGTATTCTGGCCGAGAACGTGAACGATCTCAAGAAGGCTTTCTTGTCGCTTTTTCCCATCGTGCACGCCGCCGGCGGCGTCATCCATGACGGCGACGACGAGTACCTCGTAATCGACCGCAAAGGTTACTCCGACCTTCCAAAGGGCAAAGCCGAGGAAGGCGAGGGCGCCGTGGAGACGGCTATGCGCGAGGTTATGGAAGAGACCGGTCTTGTGGGCATGAACGTCATCGACCGCATTGGCGAGACCTACCACACCTACTACATTGACGGTCATATGGTCCTCAAAGAGACTGTATGGTTCTCGATGTCGGTGCCAGGCCGCCCCAAGCTTACTCCTGAGACCGATGAGGGCATCACCTGCGCTCGTTGGGTGAGCAGAAAGATGATGCGCGAAGAGGCAGCCAAGACCTACAAGTCGCTCCGCGACCTTTTCCTCTCCGTAAGTCTTTAAAGAAAAGAAGCCTAGTCGTCCTCTTCCGACTAAGAGAGCGATACCAGGCAAAGGGAAATAACCGACGCTGGGTGCTTAGCCTCGAAAGGCACAGCACTCAGCGTCTTTCTTTTGGGCTCTCCGAAGGAGGAAACACAGAAAAAACAGAACATTATGCCAAATAAGACAGCGGTAGTCATACTCAATTGGAACGGTAAAGAGTTGATGCGCCGTTACCTGCCAGACGTCATAGCAAACAGCACAGCCCAGGGAGGAGTGGATGTAATAGTGGCAGACAATGCGTCTACAGATGGAAGCCTCGAAATACTTCGGCAGGAATTTCCGTCGGTGGGCATAATAGCCCTAGACAAGAATTATGGCTTTGCCGAAGGATATAACCGCTCTCTCGCTCAGATAGACCACGAGTACGTCGTCCTACTCAATTCGGATGTCGCCCCCGCCGAGGGGTGGCTTGCGCCGCTCGTAGAACTTATGGATGGCGACCCAAACGTGGCGGCATGCGGACCGAAGTTGATGGATGACAAGGCGCATGAGAAGTTTGAGTATGCCGGGGCCGCTGGTGGATATATCGATTGGCTTGGCTATCCGTTCTGCCGAGGCAGAGTTATGGAGACCATTGAGGAGGATCATGGTCAATATGATACGGACAGCGACGTCTTATGGGTCAGCGGAGCCGCACTTATGGTACGCCGACAGCTATATCTCGATTGTGGAGGTTTGGATGCCTCATTCTTTGCCCATATGGAGGAGATAGACCTTTGCTGGAGACTGAGGAACAAGGGGATGCGCATTGTGGCATGTTGCGCAAGCGGAGCCAAGGTTTTCCATTTGGGTGGAGCCACACTTAGTTCCACCAATCCGCAAAAGACGTATCTCAATTTCCGCAACAACCTTACGATGATTGCGAAGAATTACAACGGACGCACATGGTGGCTCGTTATTTTCCTCCGCCTTATTCTCGATGGCGTGGCAGGTATAAAGTATACCCTTGGCGGACAAATGAATTTCTGCGCTGCCATAGTCCGAGCGCACATATCGTTCTACGGAAACATCAGGAACACAGTAAAGGCCAGACGCAATCTCAAAGTGGGACGCAGCCGCGACCTTGCGCCCGAAGTGCGCAACTACTCGATGATTTGGCGATACTACATATGCAAACGTAAGACATTCAGCAAGTTGGAGAAATAAAGAAAACGCACGAGGCTCGGCAGAGAACAACTGCCGAGCCTCGCGCGTTTATATCAAAAAGCTTATTCAGCAAACCTCCCCTCCACAATCTTGCGAAAGTCGGCAGAGCAAACAGCATTTGTGGCAACCATCTCACGGCCAAAGATATAATCACTTCCGCCGCGGAAATCGGAGAGTTGGCCACCAGCCTCAGTCACGAGAAGGCAACCCGCAGCGACATCATAGGGCTTAAGGTCATACTCGAAGAAAGCCTCGTAACGGCCACAAGCCACATAGGCCATGTCGGTGGCGGCAGAACCGAGACGACGCACACCGGCCGTGTCGCGCATAACGTCCGTCAGGGCATTCATATATTGCTCAAGACGGCTAAACTCAGAATAAGGGAAGCCAGTGGCCACGAGAGCAGAATCGAGATTTACTTCCGACACGCGGATGGGATCACCATTGAGAGACGCGCCCTCACCAAGAGCGGCGGAGAAAAGCTCGTCGCGGCTCATCTCATAAACAATGCCGACTTTGACAACGCCATCTTCCATAAGTGCAATGCTGATAGCGAAAGGCGGCTGGGCATGGATAAAATTCGTGGTGCCGTCAATTGGGTCCACAATCCAATCGAGGTGGGCGCCGCGCTCCGTACGAGTCTTCTCCTCAGCAATGAAACCCGCTTCGGGCACAATCTGCGTAAGTTCGCTCACAAGGAGGCTCTCGCTGAGTTTATCCATCTGAGTAACGAAGTCATGACGACCCTTGACCTCGATACGGACATTCTCCTTCTGACGCAATGCCCATATATGTTTTCCTACGCGACGTGCGAGGTCGGATACCTCACGACGTATGCGTCTCAAATCTGACTGCTGCAACATAATATTCTTGGTGTGCCTGTTACCTATATAATGTAGTATCTAATATAGTTTCAATAATGTATGTAAGAAGTCTGTCAGTACAGCGACTTCCGACATTCAAAAATACCCATTTTTTATTACCTTTACGCACCGTGACTACATAAACACAGAAGTCACATAGTCGCAAAACAATAATCAGAAACAGAAGATTCCAATGGAAGAGCAGCAGAAGAAGATAAACATCGCCCTCTCGCCCGAAATGGCCGGCGGCAAATATTCCAACTTGGCCCTCGTGGCCCACAGCAGCAACGAGTTCATACTCGACTTCATCAGTGCATTGCCAGGTTCGCAACAACCCATGGTGGTCTCGCGCGTCATAATGACTCCAGCCAACGCCAAGCGACTGCTCTCTGCGCTCGGAGAAAACATCGCCAACTACGAGCGTCAGTTTGGCCCCATCGCAGACAATCAACCGGGCGGAGTATCAATACCTTTCGGACTGAGCAACAACAAGGGCGACGCCTAAACAGAAGTCAGCCTTTCGAGGGCTATCTCACGATCCACCACGCTCAGCGTATCCGTGAGGTGGGATACGACAATGACAGTCTTGCCCTCGCAACGGAGGCGGGCAATGTTATTTTGCATCGTCACTCGGGCTCGCTGGTCGAGTGCGCTTGCCGCCTCGTCGAAAATGATTATATCGGCATGTGAATAGAAAACGCGTGCTTGAGCAAGGCGTTGCCACTCGCCGCGGCTGAACATCTCAGAGCCCGGGAATTGGTCGCCCAACTCGGTATCGTAGCCATCGGGCAGACTGCTTATGAGACCGTCGATATCCGCTTCGGCCGCCGCTTGGCGGATGCGGATGTCGTCGGTCTCGTTTTTTACATCTCCGAAGTGGATATTCTCGCGGGCTGTGGTGCAATATGGCCTAAAATCTTGAAATACAACGGCAACGTGATTCGATATCTCAGAAGGCGATATCTGCGAGACCTCGACGCCACCAATTGTCACACTGCCATCCGACGGGCGCAACAAACCACAAAGGAGCTTGACAAGAGTAGACTTGCCGCTGCCATTGCCACCACGGATGCCTACGACCTCGCCACGGCGGATGGAGAACGAGACTCCGCACAGAGCCTGACGATCAGACCCCGGGTAAGAAAACGAGACATTACGAACGTCAATAGACTGAAATCCAGTGGGGAATGTCTCCTTATTGGTATTACCCTCATCAAGGCTAAGGAATTCAAGAAGTGAGCGCACATAGAGAGCCTGACTATGGAGGGAGGCCGAGTAGCGCGAAACAGTAGTAGCCGCAGTTTCCGCGCGCCTTATAGTCATAAGATACATGGCCAAAGAGCCCACGCTGAGGCCACCACTGACAGACAGAACTATGACAATGACGAAGACCGCCATAATGGCAAGAGTGGAGAGTGCCATAGCAAGCACCTGACGTACAGTACTTATGCGCTCATGCGCCAGACGGGTACCCGACACACGCTGCCGGACCTCGTCAAATAGCCTGTCGAAAACTCCCGACAAGCCGAAGAGCCGAATTTCAGGAGCGTAGCGCGGCTGAGTCAGCACAGTATTATAATAATACATCTTGCGCTCGTCCACCGATTGATCATGATAGAGGCGGTAATACTCCCGAGTGCTCCACACGCGCACGGCAAACACAGGGAATCCCGCAAGCATAACGACAAGCGGCAGCCACCAGCGCACCCTCATAAGCCAAATGCTCATAGAGCAAAATACGAGTAGCGACTCAACAAGGCTGAGCGTCGAAAGGAAGATATTGACGGGTCTCTGCGTAGAGCCCGATATGGCACGGAAAGCCTTAGTCTGGAACTGCGGACTCTGCATTGTCTGATAACTCACGCGGGCCATCTGTCGATGAATAAGTCCAGACACATGTCCACGCAAACGTTCACCTAGTTCCTCACGACACCAATCAGACACGACTCCAGCAGTGTAAGAACCGAAAAGAGCCAACCCGAACAGCGCAAGCGACGGCAAAATGGTCATTGCATCAAATCCGCCCGCCGAGCCCACACTATCAAGCGTGACATCTACGACACGCCCCATAGTCCACAAGAAAGCAATAGGCACAACGGCACTGACAACCACACACACGCCGCACGCCACAGCCCAAGCAGGCGAGGCATCCCAAACTATGCGTAGCGACCGCACAATGGACCCAATAACTTTCAAAACAAAAATATTTTACGCATCCGCACCCCCTCGGAAAAACTTCAAGAGATGCCAAACTGCCATGCCCAGATGGGCCAACAAATGATTAATCCAATAAGAGACCGGCGCAAGACGCATCACATACCAGCCCCAACAGCCACCGTCGTCCGCCACACTCCGAACTTTACGAGAGAAACGTCCCTCGACGGAAATAACTTGGCCAATCAAAACTTCACGCCGCCAAACAGGATCCGGACTGAGGACTGAGTCGCCGCGAGTGACTACACTGCCATCCGCCTCATAACCAATGAGCCTATGAAGCACAAAACTCTGATCACCGCCACGATCCATAACGAGTAGCGCACCTATCGGCGGTCTCTCGTCAGCCGGCACAGGTCGGACCACAACCATCTCGCGCGGCCATATAAGAGGGAACATACTCGCCCCGCGAGCCATAGAACGAACTCGAAGCCCCATAGACAGAGCTTTGCGGGCCAAGACCACAGTCTTATTGGTGGCGGAGTCGTCCGTGGGCATAATTACTCCTCCGCTATTTTACTCATCGTATTGCGGACGAGGGCGACGACATCTTTATCTGGCTTAAAGCCGAGACTAAAAGTCGGAATGTTCTGGAAACGGGCGATGCAGTTGTCGAGACACATTTGGGCACTCTCCTTGTTGAAAGGTTGTTGCACAACATTGCTCATTATCTTTGATATCGCAGCAGCACCACGCAAGCGAGAGATTACATTCTCTTTCGATTGAAAAATAGCGAAAAGACCACGAAGAGCCACACTCCGAGGAGTCTGCGCGTAGAAAGGCATCGGAATGGGATATGCAATGGTATCCACACCATCGGTCGATGGGCGAAGAGCCAGCATATCATCATTTATGACCGTCGCACCCTCACTTTCGAAAATATGAGCCGAGGTACTTTTGCCTGTGCCCGACACTGCCGTGAATAGGCAACCGTCGCCATTGCGATCGGCCACCACTGACGAGTGTATAAGCAACCCGCCACGACGCATCAAGATTCGCGAAAGGAAAATATTGGCGGCAGGATAGATAATAGGGTCAACGCCATCAGCCGGCATCTTCTCATAGCCAATAGCCATGTCGGCATAGCAACCACACTTGACATCGTCATGGGCAACAATTCGCACACCGCTCACACCGACCTCCTCGCCACAACATTGGGTGAGGGCCTCTCCACCGTCTGCCGTCACGCCAAGATACCAATCCGTACGGAAATTATCCTCCGTGGCATCCTTATAGGCATGGAAATGGACATCGGACTTGTCGGGGATGGTTATGTCGGGGACAATACGCACATTGACCGTGACGCAATCGCCATCCGCCACTTCAGTATCCGCTGGCACTTCGAAGCCACGGAGACAGCCATCGCGGAAAGAGCAGCCGTCGGCCACGTACGTGAACTTTATGCCGGCCACAAGGGCCGTTATCCGAGGGCTGCCGCTTTCCATACAGAAAATATTACTGATTTAGAGAGGAGCAACGACGCCGCGCTCCGTCATCCTATTGATAAACTTAGCCACGTCACCCTCAACGGACTGACGGTCCGAGACCTCATAGAGCATCATAATCTTGTTTACAATGCCACCGAAGTCGAGTCCCTCACGGACGCCATCTAGGATGTCGGCCCCCGTAGGGTTTATTGTCACAAGCTGCCCCATATCGGCAGTAGAGTCCGAGACGGGAGCAAGGACAGTCTCCGCACCGACATGCGACATCACGAACCTGTCCGTGAGTCCGAATCGGTCACTATTCTTGAAATCTGCCATATCGTATGACTAATTGCTTCGCTTAGACCACGGTGCGAGAGAAAGGCGCGGCATCCATCGTGGTGAACATTCCGCGCTGGAACTTGCGATAACCAGCCGAAGCCACCATAGCGGCATTATCCGTAGTATAAGAGAACTTGGGGATGAAGACGCTCCAACCGCGGCTGGTATGAAGTTTCTCGAACGCATCGCGGAGTCCGCTGTTGGCCGAGACACCGCCAGCCACAGCCACGGTGTTAATGCCGAGGTCCTTGGCCGCGCGGATGAGGTTCTTCATAAGGATGTCGATGACCGTAGACTGGAGCGAGGCGCAGAGGTCGGCCTTATTTTTCTCTATGAAGTCGGGATCGTTCTTGAGTTCGTCGCGAAGAGTGTAGAGGAAAGAGGTCTTGAGACCGCTGAAGCTGTAGTCATAGCCACCGATATGAGGCTTAGCGAAGGTGAAAGCCTTGGGATTGCCCTCATTGGCGAGCTTGTTGATGACGGGGCCGCCGGGGTAACCGAGACCCATCACCTTTGCGCACTTGTCGAAAGCCTCACCAGCGGCATCGTCGATAGTTTGACCGATAATCTCCATATCCATATAGTCCTTGACGAGGAGAATTTGGCTATTGCCACCCGAGACGAGGAGGCAGAGGAAAGGGAACTTTGGCAGTTCTTTGCCTTCCTCGACAATGAAGTGGGCGGAGACGTGCGCCTGGAGGTGGTTGACATCTATGATAGGCTTGTTGAGCGCAAGAGCGAAGCCCTTGGCGAAAGAGACGCCAACGAGGAGCGAGCCCATAAGACCCGGACCGCGGGTGAAGGCCACGGCACTGAGGTCCGAAGCCGAAATGCCGGCATCGCCTAAAGCCTTGTCGACTACGGGGATGATGTTCTGTTCGTGTGCGCGGGAGGCGAGCTCGGGCACAACACCGCCGTAGCGAAGGTGGACGGCCTGGCTGGCGGTAACATTGGATAGTACTCGGCCATCGCAGAGTACAGCCGCCGACGTGTCGTCGCACGACGACTCTATTCCAAGTATCAGTGTAGACATTCTTTTCAGTTCTCTTTGCGTTGGCAGGCCTCGGGAAAGTTGAAATTTAGTACTTTTGTCTTCCAAAGGCGGACCACGCCTCAATTAATGAGCAAATATATAAAAAAAATCGTTACAGGCCTTTGGGCGACCTTGCTTGTGACGATGATTATCATACTTGCGGCCTTTTTGGTCACCCAGTTGCCCTTCGTCCAGCGATGGGCGGCAAGGTGTGTGGCCGCCAAAGCCAGCGAGGCCACAGGTTTGCCCGTAAGCATAGAGAGACTCCGCTACTCACCGTTCTCGACTGTCGGCGTGGATGGCGTCTGCATATCCGGCCACGACACATTGCCAATGATAAGCATCTGTCGAGCAAAAGCCTACATATCCATACTCTCGCTTTTGGAGGGAGACATAACGATTCACGAAATCGAGGCGGACAGCGTATCGATAGGTCTTAGGCAGACAGGCGACGGAACTTGGAACATAGCCGATTTGGCAAGCAAAGACAGCGTGGAGAGCAGTCCGAACGTGGCATTCAAAATTGGCTCGGCCAGGGCCAATCATTGCGACGTGGTGGCTTACCCTTGGAACAAGAAAAAATTCGAGGTCGACAATCTGAGTCTCAACATTTGCGACATCAGCAAATCAGGCAATAAATTCGGGGCGACACTTTCCGATTTTTCTTTCGACGCCACATCTTGGGACGCGCATTTCTCCATGGGAGGACGATTTGCGGCATCGGGCGACACGCTTGCCGTGGGCTCGGCTCGCATATCACTTGGCGGATGCGTGGCGAAAGTGGACACGTTGGCTGCCATTGTTGACTCGGCAGGCTTGCGATACGCAACGGTAGACATTCCGAGCGTAAGAGCTACCGGACTTATGGCGTCTAAATTCTTTGGCAAAGAGATACCTACAGTTGGGGCAACGCTCAAAGGCGTTTACGACAATGGCGACATAAAGTTGACCCAAGTAAACGTGACGGCAGGAAGTGCGTCGAACGTGACAATAAAGGGCACAGCACATCTCGACACGCCGCAGAATGGTCGCCCAAGCATCACAAGGATCAAAACCACTTTGTCGGGCTGCTTAAAACCGTCAGACATAACGGCTTTTATTCCAGAAAGTGAAAATGCGGAGACACTTGACAAAATTCCCGTCCTACCCTTTGAAGGCATTGTTTCGGCCAACGCCACAGCCGGAGTTGCGCACATAGACATCAATTCCGAACTAGGAAAGGCCACAGCATATATTACGGTGGCGACTTACGATAATTGGAGCACCATAGATGCCAACGCCAAATTGGAAACCGACCTCACGCCATCGAAGATCACCAATGGAACGCTAACACACCTTGCCTCGCAAATTTCAGCAACAGGCCGCATCAACATGGGCACAGGCAACTGGCTCAGATACATTGATATGCACGGCAGTGTGGATCGGATAGACTTTCTCAATCATAGCATAAGTGGCATTAAATTCACAGGCACAGCCGACTCGACAGAGGTGAATGGCGGACTTACCATTAACGACCACGTTGCCAAACTCCGCATGTTCGCCAATGCGCAATTGGACGGCATAACCCCAATATTAGAGATAAGCGCGAAAGTAGACTCGGCGCAAATGAATGAGATTGCCCCCACGGTTTTCACGTCTCCAAGCAACCTCGGCTTCGAGATGTACCTTCGCACCGCGGGCCTCGACCTTCGCACATCTGAGACCAGGCTGGCAATGTCCAACATTGCCTTGCGGACCGACACGGACGAGATAGCCATACGCAACCTCACAGCCATCCTCAGCACCGATGGCGAGATGCGCACACTCAATGTCGAGTCCGACGTGGCCGCAATCGACGCCAAAGGCAACTTCGACCTTCCAGGCCTCATAGCCGAGTTGCAGACGCAAGCAAACCTTGCCATGCCCGACCTCATCGACGAGCCCATAGCCGCCCGCCGACATAATCCACACCCCGACGCCCCACAGCAAGTCGACATTGAAGCGACATTTGCGAACTACGGCCGCATTGTCAACATCTTCACACCCGACATAGAGCTTAGCGACACCCTGAACATCCGAGGCCACGTGGATTCGGAGGGACACTTTGCATGGGCAAGGCTCGAAACCCCGTCGGTAGCATACGGAGACTTTAAACTCGATAGCATTGGAATCTCGTTGGTCAGCAACGACGGGCAAGCCGAGGCTGCAGCCAACGTCTATAAGTTCCGCGCCCCAATAGTCGGAGAAATGCACAACCTGCGCATCGACGCAGAGTGTGAAGAAAACCAAGCGACAGCGGATATCGAGTGGGGCACGAAGATCAGCAACACCACGTGGACGAGACACGGCGACAAGGCCGCCGAGAGCGACGCAATAAGTGGCTTCATAAACATCGAGGCAGAAGTCGAAAAGGAGGAGGACGACTCGCGCACATGGTACGTAGGCATCGACAAGTCGAAGCTGCCTATTGGAGACGGAACGTGGAATTTAGATTCGTGTCGCATAGCTTTCGCCACGGACTACATCGATGTAGGTAATTTCAATGCCTTCTCTGGTGAACACTCGGTGTGGGCTTCCGGCCGCGCATCCAAGAATGCCGAGGACACCCTGCAAGTTAAACTCAACAAGATTGTACTCGAGGATCTTCTAAACATAAGCCCCAAAGCGAAATACAGCCTTGCGGGCGACCTCACTCTCACTGCTTCGGCATCGGCCATCATGGGCTCACCTTCATTTGCCGCTAATGCGCAGATAGACAGATTCATTGTCAATGGAGACAATCTTGAGAAATTCACCGCAGCAACCAACTACCAAGCCCAATCGGACACACTCGGTTTCGACTTGGCCATAGCGACAGGAGGAAAGTCAAGGGCAAGAGCCAAGGGACTTTATAACTTCAAGAGTAACTACCTCTTTATTCCCTTCGACATAGACAGCCTCTCGACGGGATTTCTCAACTTCTACCTCGACAACTGCATAGACCACTGGAGCGGCACGACGAGCGGCACCCTTATGCTCCACGGTCCCGCGAATGCCCTGGCGCTTGACTCGCGCCTTAAGATGAATGACGACAATAAGTTCCGCGTGATGCAAACGGACGTATGGTATTACATCCAGAGCAACGACTCGCTCGTCCTGTCGCCCACGTCAATGGATTTCTTGGACATTAGGTTTGTCGACGACAAAGGACGAGAGGGAATCTTCGGCGGATCGATATCACATGACATGTTCTCGAACCTAGACATGCACCTCGTTTTCACCATAAAGGACGACATGCTGTTGCTCAAAACCGACGCGAAGAGCAGCCCGTCGTACTACGGAAATGTGTACGGTTCTGGCAAAATGTACATAACGGGCCCCACGAGCAACGTCGAAATCGACATCAAGGCGAAGACCGGGGAAAAGTCGTCATTTACCGTTGCCCCGAACGCCAAGACAGATATCAGCGACGCCAGCCATGACTATATATTTGAGACTACCGGCGACATCAACACAATTGACCGCGCTTCCATTCTTGGCACAGGAACTTCGGCCTCCCTCGAGCTCACCATCACGCCCGAGGCGGAATTGATAGTAATGGTAGACCAAACGGCGGGCAACAAACTAATATGCCGTGGCACAGGCAAAATCACGGTAGACATCGGCCGCACAGGCGAAATCACGATGCATGGCAGTTACTCCATTGAATCGGGAACATACCACTTTGCGGCGCTCAATGTCATCGACAAACGGTTTACGATAGACAACGGAAGCGCAATCACATGGGACGGAGGGCCGTACGATGCCGAGGTAAACGTCTCTGCGACATACACGGCCTCCGCCTCAATGAGCAACCTCATGGGAGGAATGAGCTTCGACGGCAGTTCTGACTCCAAGAGGCGCGTGCCAGTAAAATGTAAAATAGACATAAGAGGCAATTTGATGAAGCCTGATATAAAATTCAGGATTGAGATCCCATCGTCCCAAAGTTTCAGTCAATACACATTCGACCAATATGTCAACACGCAGGAGGACATCAGCCGCCAAGTGTTGTCCCTCCTCACAGCGGGGCAGTTCGCCCCCATCCAAGAAACGTCCTCACAATCAAGCCAAAGCCAGTCATATCTTGGCATGGCGGCATCGGAAGTGCTGAGCAATAAGCTCAGCAGCATGATATCGCAGAACGACAAGAACATAGACGTAGGCGTAGGCTACCGGCCAGGAGACGAGATGAGCAACGAAGAGTATACGTTGGCCATCTCCACCCAAGCATTTGGCGACAAAGTGACCCTCAGCGGCAACATTGGCTACGGCCGCGACGCATCTGGCTCGACGTCGGACGACGGCACACTGATTGGCGACTTCGACCTCGAGGTGAAACTTAACAAGAAAGGCAACATTCGCGCCAAGGCGTACACCCACTCCAACAACGACGTCATTTACGAGACGTCTCCCACGACGCAAGGCATCGGCATATCATACCAAGAGGAATTCGACTCGTTTCGCGAACTCTTTAAGTCGTACTGGCACAAGCTGTTCCATCGAAAAAAGAACAAGGAGCTTGAGGCGGATACGAATCCAGAGCAAGACAAAGACCAAGAGCCCGGAAAGGACTGAAGTCAGACGCAGACAACAATCCAGACAAAGGCACAGAAGTGGCGACAGAGAGCGAAAACGAGACCGAAACTGCAAAGGAGGCGATGGAAGAGAAGTAAAGCCGCCATTCGTCTGCCAAAAGTGCATTTGCGTCATACGGTCATCTGCCAAGCGAGTCCGAAGGTGTGACAAAATGTCACGACTCATATTTTGGCACAAATAGTGCAATACACTGCGCAGTCGCAAGACAGAAAGCGACCATACAAATACACAGAAACAAAATAAAAAATATACAACAATGGCAGAATTGAAAGGCAAAGTGCTGGCCGGCAAAGTGCTGGTAAAGCCCGTCCCCGCCGAGACGAAGACCGTAAGCGGCATCATCATCCCTGACTCCGCAAAAGAGAAGCCCCTCAAGGGCACGGTAGTACTCGTAGGCGCTGCCAAGAAGGACGAGAGCGTCGAGGTCAAGATTGGCGACACCGTCCTCTATGGCAAGTACTCCGGCACCGAGCTCTCTATCGATGGAGAGGATTACCTGCTCATCAACCAGTCCGACGTGCTCTACGTAGCCTAACAGTCAAGACTGGCACGCCAGCCGCGGCGTAGCGAAGGCATAAGCGGCAAAAGATAACAACACATTAAAGTAAGAAACACCATGGCAAAGTCCATTAAATTCAATACCGAAGCTCGCGAGCTTCTCAAGCAGGGTGTAGACCAATTGGCCGACGCCGTAAAGGTAACCCTCGGCCCTAAGGGTCGCAATGTAGTCATCGAGCGCAAGTTTGGCGCGCCCCACATCACCAAGGACGGCGTATCCGTAGCCAAGGAAGTCGAGCTCTCCGATCCGTATGCAAACCTCGGTGCGCAGATGGTAAAAGAGGTTGCCTCTAAGACTGGCGACGACGCTGGCGACGGCACCACCACTGCAACCGTACTTGCGCAGGCCATCGTCAACACCGGCATCAAGAACGTCACCGCTGGTGCCAACCCAATGGACCTCAAGCGAGGCATCGACAAGGCCGTAGCAAAAGTCGTCGAGAGTATCAAGGCTCAGTCTCAGGAGATTGACAACTCGAACGCCAAGATTGAGCAGGTTGCCACCATCTCCGCCAACAACGACAACGAGATTGGCAAGCTCATCGCCGAGGCCATGAAGAAGGTAGGCAAAGAGGGCGTCATCACCGTCGAGGAGGCCAAGGGCACCGAGACTCACGTTGACGTAGTTGAGGGTATGCAGTTCGACCGCGGTTACATCTCTCCGTACTTCGTAACCAACAC
>CAVGTO010000011.1:0-1631 GCA_963631865.1 Eggerthellaceae bacterium | reverse complement strand
GACGGAGGCAGACCTCGAGACTCCTTTCATCCTCATCTACGATAAGAAGATCTCTACCCTCAAGGAGGTTCTCCCCGTCCTCGAGAAGACCGCACAGACTGGCCGTCCTCTGCTCATCATTGCTGAGGATGTAGACGGCGAGGCTCTCGCAAGTCTCGTTGTCAACCGCCTCCGCGGCTCACTCAAAGTCGCAGCCGTCAAGGCTCCTGGCTTTGGCGACCGTCGCAAGGAGATGCTTCAGGATATCGCCATCCTCACTGGCGGCACCGTAATCAGCGAGGAGACTGGTCTCAAGCTCGAGAACACCGAGCTTCCTATGCTCGGCAAGGCAGAGAAGGTCACCATCACCAAGGACAACACTACTGTTGTCAACGGTCTCGGCGACAAGGCAGCCATTGCAGAGCGCGCTGCTCAAATCAAGGCACAGATTGCCAACACCAAGAGCGACTACGATCGTGAGAAGCTCCAAGAGCGTCTCGCCAAGCTCGCTGGCGGCGTAGCAGTTCTCTACGTCGGCGCAGCTACCGAGGTTGAGATGAAGGAGAAGAAGGACCGCGTAGATGACGCACTCTGCGCAACCCGTGCGGCCGTAGAGGAAGGCATCGTTCCAGGTGGTGGCGTAACCTACATCCGCGCAACTCAGGCTCTTGAGGGCATGAAGGGCGACAACGACGACGAGACCACCGGTATCGACATCGTACGTCGCGCCATCGAGGAGCCTCTCCGTCAGATTGTCTTCAACGGCGGCAAAGAGGGTGCAGTCATCGTACAGAAGATCAAGGAGGGCAAGGGTGACTTCGGTTACAACGCCCGCACCGATACTTACGAGAACCTCCTTGAGGCTGGTGTCATCGACCCCGCCAAGGTTACCCGTGTAGCCCTTGAGAATGCAGCTTCCATCGCCGGCATGTTCCTCACCACCGAGTGCATCATTGTCGAGGAGAAGGAGAACAAGCCCGAGGTGCCCGCAGCGGCACCCGGTATGGGTGGTATGGGCGGCATGATGTAAGCCACTGCGCTTACGCCAACACCTAAATAACTTATTTAGCAATTAGGCCACATACAACCATTCGCCCCCGCCAAAGGTCATAGCCTTGGCGGGGGCGATTTTTTTTGCTTTTCCTATAGTTACCAAGACATTAGTCCCCCACCATTGCTAATCGTGGCAGAATGGCTTCAGCGCAGAAAATAAAAAAGCGAGAAAAACATGTCGCATTCATTGCTATTAATAGAAAAATGCCTACTTTTGCATCGTCTTAAGGACAAGGAAACAACTCGGGGTGTAGCTCAGCCCGGTTAGAGTACACGTCTGGGGGGCGTGTTGTCGCTGGTTCGAATCCAGTCACCCCGACTCCGAGTTTCAATTAAAGGACTTACAACGAAAGTTGTGAGTCCTTTTTTTTGTTTTGGGGAAATGCGACTAACACGAAATAGAACCTAAGGGTAAAAGAGGCAATCAAACATACAGACACGCAAAAGGCCACCCACAGCGGGGCGGTCTCTCGTTGTGTGCGCTTCCCCGAAAATCGGACTGTTGCGAATTAGAAAACAAACGACTAATTTGTACCGATTATGAAAAAGAAGTGTCATTCAGAGAGTGAGATGGTGAAAGCCGTCAAGGAGTTCGAGAG
>CAVGTO010000010.1:0-36323 GCA_963631865.1 Eggerthellaceae bacterium | reverse complement strand
GCCGATGGTACTGCACACGAGTGTGGGAGAGTAGGTTGCCGCCACTTATATAAGGCCCGCCCTTGACGACCATTCGTCAAGGGCGGACTCTTTTTTTGTGCCCAACAACATCACAATTGACAAATTACAATTGACGATTGCCGCGTCCACGTCCGTCGGCCCCCCGTAACTGTGAACTGCTAACTGTACACTGCTAACTGAAAAGTGGTAAGTGTAGCCCCGGGCTTCAGTCCGGTGATGCCCCCAAAAAGAATTCCCCCAAAAATCAACTTCCAAAATTCTAACTTCGGGGTCCCACAACTGTGAACTGTTAACTGTGCACTGTGCACTGACTTAAGCTGTGCACTGTGAACTCAATTATATCATTCCGTACCCTCCGCTTTCACTTTTATATACTATTTTTGTATTCGTTTTCAACAACTATCAACACGACAGATGACAAGATTACTCGTAACACTTCTCTTAGCGCTCTTCACAGCCGTGAACATTTCGGCACAAGTCGTCGGCTCTATCTTCGACCAGCAAGGCCAACCGCTCCCTTTCGCCAACGCCATCCTCTACCAAGGTGAGACACTCGTCAAGGGCTCTGTTTCCGATGCCGATGGCTCATTCTCTATTACAAACGTTAAGGTGGGCGACTATACCCTCCGCCTCCAAATGATGGGCTACGAGACTAAGGACGTCAAAGTATCCATCTCTCAAGCAAAGAAAAAAGTTAATGTCGGCAAGATCACCCTCGCCGAGGAGAACCATAAGGTTGAAGAAGTTGCCGTCGTTGCACAAAAGCAGACCATGAAGCTCGAAATCGATAAGAAAGTCTTCGACGTCTCCCAAGATATTTCTTCCACTGGCGGCTCCGCATCCGATGTCCTCGAGAACATCCCTAGCGTCGAGGTCGACTCTGAAGGCAACGTCTCGCTCCGTGGCTCGTCTTCCGTCACCGTATGGATCAATGGCAAAGCCCAAGGCCTGACCTCCGACAACCGCGGCGACATCCTCCAGCAGCTCCCTAGCGAGAGCATCGATCACGTCGAGGTCATTACAAACCCCTCTTCAAAATACTCCCCCGAGGGCTCAGCCGGCATCATCAACATCGTCCTCAAGAAAGACCGCAAGGCGGGCTACTACGGCGGCCTCCAACTCTCCGTCAACAGCGAGAAAGGCGGACGCGTTGGTGGCAATATCAACTACAGCAGTTCCAAATTCGATGCTTATCTCAACCTCGGCTATGGCCGCCGCGTCCACACCAGTGGTGGTTGGACCAATCGCGACAACCTTAGTGACGACGAGACCCCAACGGGCTACCTAAACTCAACCCACGACGGCGAGAGCACCGGTAACCATATCTTCACCCGAGTCGGTTTCACATACCATTTCTCTGACAACGACGAAGTCTCCCTTGGCTATATGGGTATGTTCGGCAGTGGCGACAATAAGACTACATACAACTACCAGTCCGACAACTACGCCCCATACGAGTTCATCGACTCCTTCTGGCGCACCCGCGTCTCCGACAATAGTGACGACATGACGATGCACAACATCGACCTCTCCTATCGCCACACCTTCCGCACCGCCCACTTCATCGAGGCCTCTTTCAACGCTAGCCGTTGGAACATGGACGGCGACACATACTACGACCAGAACACCTACTACTACAAGGATATCCTCTACACCGATTCGGTGATGACCGACGAACAACTCGCCGATATCGCCCACAATTCCTATCAAAGGCAGAAAAATACCATAGGCAACAAGGACTTTGAGGCCCGCCTCGACTACGAGAACCCCATCTCCGACGCCATCAAGCTCGAAGCCGGCTACCAAGGCAACTTCTCCCGCGAGAACAGCCCTACCGAGACTTTCAACGACGAGGCATGCACACAGAGCATCAAGACCCTCTTCAACCGTTTCAAGTACGATAGCGACATCCACGCCCTCTATGCCAACTGGAAGCACAGCGTCACCTCCCTCTTCGGCTACCAGATCGGCCTTCGTGGAGAATGGTGGCAGGTGCGCACCTCCAGCTACTCCTATGACCAGGAATACAATGGCGTAGCCCCCGATAAGTTCAAGAAGAACTACGCCGCCATCTTCCCCACGGCCTACCTAAGCTTCAAGCTTACCGACACCCAGGAACTTCAGTTCAACTACACCCGCCGTCTCCAACGCCCATGGGGTGGCCAGATGAACTCTTTCAAGAATATTACCGACTCCACCAGCATCTCATTCGGCAACCCTCTCCTGACGCCTGAGTACACCCATAGTCTCGAGCTCAACTATATCAAGAACTGGGACAACCATACGCTCTCCGTCTCGGCATACTATCGTCCCTCTTCGGATGTCATCCAATCCATTGCTTACATCGACAACGGCGTGCGCTACTCCACCAACGAGAACATCGCCAAGAGCCTCTCCTCCGGCCTCGAGATTGTCGGCAAGAACCGCCTCTGGAGCCGTCTCGACCTCACTACGACCGTCAACCTCTACTACTATAAGCTCGACGGCGGTGACTTTACTATGACCACCGACGCCGGCTCTGACGTGGCCATCCATGTAGACGATGAGGAAGATTTCTCATGGAACATCCGTGAAATGGCTTCTCTCATGCTCCCCAAGGAGTTCACCTACCAGGCCACTTTCCGCTATGAAGCCCCCACGGCCGTGGCCCAAGGCCGTCGCCTCGCTTCCCATAACCTCGACATGGGCATCCGAAAGTCCTTCGGCGGTCGCAAGTTCAATCTCGCCCTCAACTGCCGCGACGTCCTCAACAGCCGCGCTTGGCACAACACCAGCCATGGCTCTGGCTTCAGCCAGGAGAGCAAGTCGTGGTGGGGCAAGCGCCGCTTCATCCTCCAGTTCTCTTGGAACTTCGGCAATATGCGTGGCAAGGAAGGTCGCCCCGGCGGCGATCAGATGCCCTCCAATGGCTACGAGGGCGTAAGCGGCGGCGAGGACTAAACCTCTCTCCCGTCCATAAATTTTCATCCCGCAAAATCTTTGCATCAATATCAAGGCGGGCGACAGGACTCAACACTCCTGTCGCCCGCCTCTTCTGTTGTCGAGTATTGTCGGAATTGTCGAGCAGCCGCCCCACACTGTATTTCCTAAAATTAAATTCAAACAGCTTCCCAATTTGTCTTTTGCCGATTAATAACATATCTTTGTGACTAACGATGTTTATCCTCTCTAAGGCTTTCAACCTCTTCAAGGTCCAGGCCGACGCCGATCTCTCCGAGGCGTCCGCTTTCAAGACGGCGTTCTCCAACGTCGTCAACCTCCTGATGCTCGTCCAAAGCCTTGTTCTCGGTCTCCGCACACTCCTTAGCGAGGACTCTGTCCTTTCGTCGGTCAACCTCATCTTCTCGCTCGTCTTCGTCACATATTTCGTGATGACCTATATCGTCAAGGTCGACCGCTTCATCAACACAATCGATCGCATCGCTATCTTCTTCTACTTCATCATAATCTACATCACCTGCTCGCAGTATTCCATCATTGGCGTAACAATTACCATCTACCCCTTCATAGCCATCATCCTCAGCGGCCGCCACGTCGGGGCCGTCCTATCCTTTGTCCAGGCCGCCATCGTCGTAGCATATTACTTCGTCTTCGTGGAGTTCCTTGGCATAGCCTCCAGCTCCGTTTTTACTCTCTCTGGCACGCTCACCATAGTCCTCATCCAGATAATCAATATCTTTATCTACTACGTGGCCGTGCGCTGGCTCTCTGGCCTTGTCTACGATAAGAACCGTGAGGTGGCCATAATAAATGAGGACCTCGCCACGCAACACGACCTCGTCCGCCGTCTCTCTGCTTGTGTGGACAAGCCCCTCCGCGACATATCTGAGGCCTCGGCTGTCCTTGTCGGCGAACGCCTCAACCCCATGCAGTCCGAGCTCAGCGCCATCATCCGCTCCTCGGCTCTCAATGCCATAAACAACGTCAACGCCGTCCGCAAGGCCTCAAGGCTCTCAATACCCATTGTCCCCGTCGAGATCATCAAGTTCAATATCTATACTCTCCTCGGCAATCTCCTCAAGCTCTACCGCCCCAAGGATGCCACCAGCGTGGCCCACAAATACTCCCTTGGCAACGGAGTCCCCGAAATACTCCTCGGCAACAGCATCCTCACACGCCAGGTCTTCCTCAACGTCATGGATGCCCTCGACGCCGCCGTAGAGCTCGGCAACTGCCCTATGAACGTTTCCGCCAACCGCGAGGATCTTGTAGTGAAGGATATCCTCCTGCGCTTTACCATCATCGTGGACCACGACCTTGAGATCGACCGACGCGAGGTTACCTACCACGAGGGCTCTCTCATAGACCAGCTCAATCTCGACGTAACCAAGCGCATCGTCGAGTCCGAAGGTGGATTTATGACCGCCGTCCTCGAGGATAAGAAAATCAAGATAGAGTTCACTATCAAATACCAGCCCGCCGTGGGCGACGAAATCGACCCCGAACTCGTGCGCTCAGCCCGTGCGGCCCTCAACGTCTCAGTCCCTATGCGCCAAGCCTCGCTCCTCATCGTCACCGAGGATGACAACCTTTGGCTCGACATGGCCGACTCCCTCCGCCAGTGCTTCGCGCAAGTCAAGAGGGCCCAAAGCCGCGAGAGGGCGATACGCGTGTTCACCTCGTCGCTCATCGATGCCGTCATTGTCGATACGGCTTTCGACCCCGACTGCGGCGCACGTCTTCTCGCCTCGCTCCGCGACGCCGAGTCCGGCCTCGTCCGCAAGGTGCCTGTCATTGGTCTGGTAGATCCGTCGTCTATGAACTCCATGTCTCTTGCCGCCATGGTGGGTTATGATGCTTGCGTGACGTTGCCCTACAACAGCACCGAGACCACAGATGTCCTCCGTGGCTATTTCTCTTAGACCCCCCATCCCCTTTCGCAAAACTCCGACCCTATCACTAGGTACGCTTCCCCGATGCCAATTGGGCATTTTTTTCATTAAATTCGCGACACTATGGAAAGCAATTTCAAGATATACAACACCCTTTCGCGCCGGAAGGAGGTCTTTACCCCCATCCACCCGGGTCACGTAGGACTCTACGTCTGCGGCCCCACCGTCTACGGCCCCGCTCACCTCGGCCACGCTCGCCCCGCCATAACCTTCGACGTGCTCTTCCGTTACCTCAAGAGCCAAGGATATAAGGTGCGCTACGTGCGCAATATCACCGACGTCGGCCACCTCGAGCATGACGCCGATGAGGGTGAGGACAAGATCGCAAAGAAGGCACGCCTTGAGCAACTGGAGCCCATGGAGGTCGTCCAGCAATATCTTACTCTCTACCATGACGATATGAGGGCGCTCAACGTCCTCCCGCCTTCCATAGAGCCACACGCCTCCGGCCATATCATTGAGCAAATTGAGTTCGTCAAGAAGATCCTTGATGCCGGTTTCGCATACATTTCCGATGGCTCCGTCTATTTCGACGTCGAGAAATATAACGCCAAATATCACTACGGTAAGCTCTCCGGCCGCGACATTGAGAACACCCTTGCGGGCTCACGTGAGCTCGATGGCCAAAGCGAGAAGCACAATGCTTTCGACTTCGCCCTATGGAAGAAGGCGCAGCCCGAGCATATTATGCATTGGCCCAGCCCCTGGAGCGAAGGTTTCCCCGGCTGGCATCTCGAGTGCTCTACCATGGGCACCAAGTACCTCGGTGAGGAGTTCGATATCCACGGTGGCGGCATGGACCTCATCTTCCCCCACCACGAGTGCGAGATTGCCCAGAGCACGGCGGCCCTCGGCCACGAGACCGTCCACTACTGGATGCACAACAATATGATTACCATCAACGGACAGAAGATGGGTAAGAGCCTTGGCAACTTCATCACCCTCGAGGAGTTCTTCCGCGGAAGCCACAAGAACGCCGCCGGCGAGGAGATGCTCACCCAGGCCTACACGCCCATGACTATCCGCTTCTTCATCCTCCAGGCGCACTACCGCTCTACGGTCGACTTCTCCAATGAGGCCCTTCAGGCCGCCGAGAAAGGTCTCGCCCGTATGCGCGACGCCATGGCACGCCTCGAGAAACTCCAGCCTGCCGACAAGACTACCGTCGACGTGACTGGTCTCAGCCAACGTTGCCAAGAGGCTATGGACGACGACCTCAACACCCCGATCGTCATCAGCCACCTCTTCGACGCCTCCAAGGCCATCAATCTCGTAGCCGACGGCAAGGGCACTATCTCCGCCGCCGACCTCGAGGAGCTCCGCTCTGTGTTCCACACCTTTGGCGAGGACATCCTCGGCCTCCAGCTCTCGGGCGCGCAGTCCGACAACTCCAAGGCCTTCGCCGGTGTCATGGACCTCCTCCTCCAACTTCGTTCTCAGGCCAAGAAGAACAAAGATTGGGCTACTTCCGACCAGATTCGCGACTCCCTTGCCGCTCTCGGTTTCACCATCAAGGATACCAAGGACGGCGCCGAGTGGAGCCTCTAAAAAATATATCCGCCCGTGATTACTCCCGTAATACTCGATCTCCTCTATCGCAACGACTGCGTCATCGTCCCGGGGCTTGGCGCCTTCCTTACCCGCCGAGTCTCCTCGAGTTTCGATGAGCAGAGGGGGCTTATGCTCCCTCCTCGCAAGGAGGTGGCTTTCAACCCCGACCTGAGGCATACGGACGGTTTGCTCGCCGACGCCATCACGGCTCGTGGCGTGGCCCAGGATTATTCCGCGGCGCAGGCCAAGATTGACGATTTCGTATCCGATATCCTCGCCAAGGTCGATGCTGGCGGCGTCTATATGATGTCTGGCCTCGGCACTATGTCTCTCATCGACGGCCGCCTCTCTTTCGAGCCAGCTTCGGGTCTCAATACCCTCATCGACAGCTATGGCCTCGCTCCCGTGGCAGCCGAGAAGGTCAAGACCAGCGTCTTCGATTCCCTCAGTGCTGTCGACCTCCGCAAGGCAGTGGCAAGTGCAGCCGCCGTGGCCGCTTTCCTGCTCATCTCGCCTGATACGTCGGACACCAGTCTTGTCCGTGCGGACATGACGCAACCTTTCCTCCAGTCGCTCCAAGGCGAAGCCCCCGAGGCCGAGGTCAAGGAACAACCGGAGACGGCTATCGAGGTCGAGGAGCTCATGGAGCCCGCCACGAACGTCGATTCCTACTGCGTCGTGGTGGCCTCATTCCTCACCCGTCAGGAGGCGCAAGACTACATAGCCAGTATGAAGGCGCGCGGCGTCACCGACCTCTCGGTCTTGGACTACGATGAGCGTGTCCGCGTTATCGCTGCGCAGTTCCCCGACCACGACGAGGCCATTCGCGCCAATCGCGACATCCGCACTCTCCAGGGATTCGAGAATGCGTGGGTTCTCCACGTGTCCCAATAAGCCCGGCCGATGAGTCTTCTATAACCTTTAAGAAATTCAGGCGAGGTGGTGATTTTTTCTGTCGCCTCCTCGCCATTTAATATTTACTGAGTGATGATTTCCTCTTCCTTACGTTCCGCCCTCGCGGCCGTTGTCTGCGTCGGCGTAGGGTCGCAACTCACCAGTTGCTCCACTACGGGTTCTCTCTCCTCGGCCCTCTCGACCGTCAAGACCACCACTTCCACCCTCTCGCAGGCCGAAATCTCGTCTGGCCTCAAGGAGGCGCTCAACATCGGCATCACTACAGGCATCAAGGTCCTCAGTGCCAACAATGGCTACTATAGCGACGTCGCCACCCGCATCGGCCTTCCTTCCGAGGCGGCCGTCATCACCAAGAATATCGCCAAGCTCCCTGGCGGCCAGGCTCTCGTGACCAAGGTCATCAAGAACATCAATGCCGCGGCATCCGACGCTGCCACCGAGGCCGTGCCCATCTTCTCCTCGGCCCTCACCAGCATGACCATTACCGATGCCACCACCATCCTCCGCAGCAAAGGCCAGGCGGCTACCGACTATTTCAAGACAAAGACCAAGACCCCGCTTAAGTCCCTCTTCGGCAAGTACATAAGCTCGTCCGTCAACAAGAAACTTATCAGCGACGTCTCCCCTCAGTCCCTCTGGGACGATATGACCTCTTCTTGGAATGAGGTGGCCAATACCGTCGTCGGCAAGGCTGCCGGCCTCACCTCCGTCAAGACCGACCTCACAGACTACCTTACCGACAAGGCTGTCGATGGCATCTACTACAAGGTAGGCGAGCAGGAGAAGAAGATCCGCACCAACGTCAACGAGCGCACCACGGCCCTCCTCAAGAAGGTCTTCGCCCACCAGTCCTAAATTTGCGGTAGGCGGCGTACTCACCGACGATTTTTGAAAACCAGTTCCGAAACGGTTTCCTATACGAACGTATTACTCAAGCGATGAATAACGGCTTGAATTTGAAAGCCATATCAATAGCCATAGCCTTGGCTTTAGCCGCAACGGCAACCGCCAAGGCCGATGGTAGTTGGGAGGCAAACGACACCACCAGCAGGGGAAACGGCAATTATCAATTGTCAACTGCCGATTGTCAATGGCAGAACGGTTGCCAATTGCGGTTGCCCAACGATTGTCTGTTGCGCTTCAACTTCTCCTCGGACTTCTTCTTCGTCAACGATGAGTATTTCGCTCCCGAAGTTGAAGGCTATACACTCGTCGGCTATCAGATTCGCCCTACTGTGACGTTCCGTCGCCACGAGTTCGCTCTCATTGGAGGTCTCCAGGCTCTGCAATATGGCGGTATGGACAAGATGCGGTATGTCCGTCCTTTCTTCGCCGCCACGTGGGACGCGCGCCCTTGGCTCGCCATCCGTATGGGTTGTCTTGAGGGTCCGGCAAGCCATCAGCTCCACGATGCCGTGCAGGACCCTGAGCTCCAGCTCACCGAGAAGCCTGAGCTTGGTCTCCAGCTCTCCGTCCGCCGTCCTAATCTCGATGCCGAGCTTTGGGTCAATTGGCGTCAGTTCATCTTCATTGGCGACACCATCCCCGAGCGTTTCACGGCGGGCATCAAGGCCGATTTCCACCCTGGCAAGGGTGAGCGCCGACTCGCCTTCGAGCTTCCCGCAAGCCTTGTATTTGAGCATATTGGAGGTCAGATAAGCAATTACCCGGACACTATGCAGAGCCTTGCCAATCTGACTCTCTCGCCCAGCCTCGTCCTCCGTGGCCCTTCGGCGGACTCTTTTCTCCGCCGTCTCTCGCTCTCGGCCAATATCTTTGGTTTCCATACCATGGCGGGCTCCGATGTCCGTCCGTTTGCCGACGGTTGGGCCCTTCAGCCTAAGGTCAATCTCTCGGCAAAGCACCTTTTGGCGTCTGTCGGCTTCTTCCATGGGCACAATTTCTACGCCCACCGCGGCAATCCGCTCTTCTGGTCGATTTCCAACTACGACGCTTCGTTCTACGAGGCGAATCGTAATCTGCTGACTTTCGATGCGGCTTTCGTGGCCAACATTGGCAAGTGGGCTAACTTCAAACTCGATTTCCGTGGCTATCACGACACGTCCGCCTCGCGCTTCGACTACGCGTATGGTATGCGTATCGCCGTGAAGCTCTGATCAGTCTCAACCTGTCGAAATACGGCAAAACCATGCTAAGCACCCTCCTTGCGGCGCTCAGCTCTCATTTGGCAGAGTTGAGGAGCTGCTTTTAGCCTAACTTTAGCTACCTTAGCGCGTCCAACGCATCGCGGTGCGAATTGGGCGGCTTTTTATCCCTCAGAATACAAACACCAAGAAATAAAAATACACTACTTCATTCGATGAATTTTGTTGAAGAGCTGAAATGGCGCGGCATGGTGCACTCCATGATGCCGGGCACCGAGGAGCAACTCCAGAAAGAGATGACGACTGCTTACGTCGGCATCGACCCCACCGCCGACTCACTCCACATCGGCCACCTTGTCAGCATTATGCTGCTCAAGCACCTCCAGGCCGCCGGCCATAAGCCCATCGCCCTCGTTGGCGGTGCCACTGGCATGATTGGCGACCCCTCTATGAAGTCCGCCGAGCGCAACCTCCTCGACGAGGAGACCCTCAACCACAATGTTGCCTGCATCAAGAAGCAGCTTGAGCGTTTCCTCGACTTCGACTCCAAGGAGCCCAACGCAGCTATCCTTGTCAACAACTACGACTGGATGAAGAACTATTCCTTCATCAACTTCATCCGCGACATTGGCAAGCACATCACCGTAAACTACATGATGGCCAAGGACTCCGTCAAGAAGCGCCTTAGCACCGAGAGCCGCGAGGGCATGTCCTTCACCGAGTTCTCTTACCAGCTCATGCAGGGTTACGACTTTCTCTACCTCAATCAGCATTACAATTGCAAGCTCCAGCTTGGCGGCTCCGACCAGTGGGGTAATATCACCACTGGCGCCGAGCTTATCCGCCGCACTACCGACGGTGAGGCCTTCGCTCTCGTATGCCCCCTTATCACCAAGGCCGACGGCGGCAAGTTCGGCAAGACCGAGAGCGGCAATATCTGGCTCGACGCCGAGAAGACCAGCCCCTACAAGTTCTATCAGTTCTGGCTTAACACCTCCGATGCCGACGCCGAGCGTTACATCAAGATCTTCACCATGCTCTCGCCCGACGAGATCTCGTCTCTCGTCTCTGAGCAGGCTGCCGATCCGGGGCTCCGTCCTCTCCAGAAGCGTCTCGCCGAGGAGATGACCATCATGGTCCATGGCCGCGAGGCTCTCGACCAGGCCATCGAGGCCAGCCAAATCCTCTTCGGCAAGGGTAGCACGGAGACTCTCCGCAAGATGGATGAGCAGACCTTCCTCTCCGTCTTCGAGGGCGTCCCGACCTTCGAGGTCTCACGCAGCCTTATCGATGCTGGCGTTCCTGTTGCCGACCTCCTTACCACCCATGCGGCTGTCTTCCCCTCCAAGAGTGACCTCCGTCGCAATATCGCGGGTCTCCAGATCAACAAGGCTAAGGTGGCCGCTCCCGAGGACGTGGTCAATGCCGATGCTCTCCTGGACGGTAAGTATATCCTCATCCAGAAAGGCAAGAAGAACTTCTTCATTCTCAACGTGAAGTAAGTCAGTAGAACTTATTCATACCATGCGGGGCAGCCTAAAATCATTAGGCTGCCCCGCTGCTTTTTGTTATAGCTTGCGAAACATATTCTCGGGTGGCCGGTTTCTTAAAGTCATGCAAACAGTTTGTTGTGACCTTCAACTCAAATGATGAGATTGTCTCTGACGACGGCTGCGAAGTCCATATCCTTCCCGCCCATAAGTTCCTGCTAAGCGCCTTGCCGAGGCTGTAAACTTACTATGCGATAACCTCTGCCTTCCAACCGCGGAAGACGGCTATGGCGGCGGTGAGAGTCCAGCCCCGGGTCTCGGCCTCGTCGCGGAGCCGTTTGTCGGCCACGTATGCCGCCACCTGCTCCTTGGCTAACTTGGCGGTAGCCTTTACTTTGTCGTCCGACTCCGTGGGCTTGAGGTATTTGATCTCAAGGACAAGCGCATGGCGGTATTCCGAGGCGATGGGGTAGAGGTATATGTCGGAATATCCATGCCCCATTTCGGCCTCCGTGCGGATCACGTACCCGTTGCCGTTGCAGAGGTGGGCGAGCATGAAGCCCTTTACGAACTGCTCACCTTCCGGCCCGAAGTCGCGTACGCTGTCGTTGTCGTGCATTACGGAGGCTATGTAGGTTATCAGTGGCTCCCATTGGCCAAAGAACTGCCAGCTATTCCATAGCTCGTCCAGTTTGCTTGAGTCGGTGCGCCAATGCAATGCGTCGCCGTATGTGTCGTTGAGGTATGTGCCATACTGTTGGCGCATAGCCTCGTTGGCAACTTTTGGAATTATAACCTCTGCATTCTGGTTTGCCAACCGAACTTTGCCATAAGTCAAGAGACCGAGGTAGAACAGCAGGCTTACGAGGTTCTGTGGACTCGTGAGCTCCCGAATTTGGAACTCGGGGTTGATGGATGAGACAGTGTAGCCATTGTTGAGTATTGACTGCATCTTCTCGCTCTTCTCGCCAAATTGCGACTCGTAGCGTATCATCATCCGGATCTTGTTGTAGTCTTGCTTCACGTTCGAGTCCAGCATCACCTTGGGTATCTTGCCCTTGCGGCTTATGCACTTGTCGATGAAGTAGAGAGCCATATCCGAGTTGAAGAGGTGGTCGCCATCTTCGGCCGCGTCCTCGCTGAAGCAATAGTTGTCGTAATAGGCTTTCATCGCCGGGAGTAAATTGCCATCTATGTCAGGCGTGTCTCCAAGAGCGGGGCTGTAGTACTCGAGCATTGTGCGCACGTCGTCCTCCGTGAAGCCCACCATGGCGTTGAACCTCGGGTCCGTCGATAGGTTCGCGGCTATGTTGAAGCCGCTCGTGACGTCGCTGAGGCAGAGTGGCGATACGCCTGTGATGTATACGCGGTCTATGGCTGCCTGGTTCTCTGTCGTGGCCGCTTTGAGCACGTTGTAGAAATATCGTATGAATCCGTCGGCATGCAGGATTTTCTCGTAGCTGCCTCGGTCCACCGACATCAGCGTGTTGGCAAAGTTGTCATATTCGTCTATCACCAGGTATATCTTCTGGTTCGCTTTGCTGCAGATTGTCGAGACTTGCAATAGGGCCTCTGCGCAGTCGAGTCCGCTTTCCATGACCTCGTTGCGTGTGCCTGCCGGCAGGATGTTCTCGTAGTTGCTTATGAAATTCCCAATTTGCGTAAGAGCCAGACTATTGAATGACTCTTGAACTTGCTCTGGCGAACTTTTTACTGTCGAGAAGTTGAAGGAGAGGACGAGGTATGTGTTATGAAGCTCTGTCGGGCTCTTGCCTATCTCCAAATTGCCGAAAAGAGCGTCAAACTTCTCCGCATAGTTTATGTCGTAATATGCCTTTAGCATATTGGTGAACAGACTCTTGCCAAAGCGACGGGGGCGCAAGAAGAGCGCGAACCTGACAGTTTCAAGTCGAGGTATGTACCCACTCTTGTCGACATAGTAGTAACCTTCGCGACGTATTGTCGCAAAATCTGTCATTCCGTATGGTAGGTTACGAAGTTTGTTCGCCATGGCTGAAAATGGTGTGCTTTTGCGCGCCTATATGCGAAGTTAGCTAATTTCCCACCATAAACCCAATCTTTCGCCCTGCCGCATTCCCTTGTCTTTCTACGAAATTCCCTTGTATACATCTTAACGCCGCTCCCGCTCTATGATAAATATTTGTCAAATTAGCCGCATTGTGTAAACTAATATTAAGCATTTTACCCAAAAATGCCTTCGCGTTTTGAAATTGATTAATTTATGGAGATATTTGTAACACTAAATAACAAATATCCATATCAAAAGTGACCGAGGAAGAGCTAATCAACCTGTTTTCCAACAAGGACCAGTTCGCTAAACTTTGCGGCGTGGTGGTCGACTCGGCAAGTGGTGGCAAGGCCACAGGCCACATCGACGTGGCACCCGAACACCTCAACGCCATGTTCCGCATCCAGGGCGGCGCCCTCTTCACCCTCGCCGACACCGTGGCGGCCGCCGCTGCCAACAGCCTCGGCCTACCCGCGGTGACGCTCCAGAGCAACATCCAGTTCCTCCGACCCGCTCAAGCATCCGGCCGACTAACGGCCCGCGCCCACGTCTCGGCCGACCACCACAAGCTCCCCGCCATCGAGGTCCGAATCTCCGACGCCCAAGGCCTTGAGGTTTTCCTCTCCACCAGCATCTTCTACGTCAAAGAACGATAACGAATCAATATAGACAATCTACCGATATCAAAATGAGCCAAACACAAAGGCAATTGCTCCTTGGCGACCACGCTGTCGCCCTCGGCGCCCTCCATGCCGGACTTAGCGGCGTATACGCTTACCCCGGCACTCCTTCGACCGAGATCACCGAATATATCCAGGCTTCGCCACTCGCCACCGGGCGTGGCGTCCACAGTAAGTGGTGCACCAACGAGAAAACCGCCATGGAGGCGGCTCTCGGTATGAGTTACGCTGGCAAGCGCGCCATGGTCTGTATGAAGCACGTCGGCATGAACGTCTGTGCCGACCCCTTTGTCAATAGCGCCATGACGGGCGTATGCGGTGGCCTCGTAGTAGTGGCCGCCGACGACCCTTCGATGCACTCTTCACAAAATGAGCAGGACTCCCGTTTCTATGGCAAGTTCGCCATGGTCCCGACCCTCGAGCCTACGTCCCAACAAGAGGCCTACGACATTATGGAGAAGGCTTTCTCGCTCTCCGAGTCGCTCCGTCTGCCCATCCTTCTCCGCCTCGTAACCCGTATGGCGCACTCTCGTGCCGTGGTCACCGTCAAGACCGAGGCCATGCCCGAGAATGAGATTCATACGCCGGATGAGAACTGGGTGCTCCTCCCCGCCATCGCGCGCCGCCGCAACGACCGCCTCACGGCTCTCCAACCCGAACTCGTAAAACTCTCCGTCGACTCCGACGTCAACCGCCTCACGAAGTCCGGCAAGCCCAAGATTGGCATCATTGCCTGCGGCATCGCCTATAACTATGTGGCCGAGAACCTTCCCGACCTCACGGATTACGCCGTACTCCAACTCCAGCAATACCCTCTCCCCGCCGACACTATCCGCCAGATGGCTGCCGAGACGGGTCATCTCCTCGTCGTCGAGGATGGCCAGCCTTTTGTCGAAGAGCAACTCGTTGGCGTCCTGCCCAACGGAGTCAAGGTCGAGGGCCGTCTCTCCGGTGCCCTGCCTCGCACGGGTGAGCTTACGCCAGATAATGTCCGCGTGGCAATGGGTCTCGGAGCGCACGAGCTCCACGAGCCCAGTGCGAATGTCGTGGCCCGTCCGCCCGCCTTGTGCCAAGGTTGCGGTCACCGCAGTGTCTACGATTCTCTCAATGAGGTGATCCACAATGTATACCCCGATACCCGCGTATTCGGCGATATCGGTTGCTATACCCTCGGCGCACTCCCGCCATTCCGCACGCTCAACAGCTGCGTAGATATGGGCGCCAGCATCACTATGGCCAAGGGCGCCGCCGACGCCGGTCTCAAGCACGTCGTGGCCGTCATTGGCGACTCTACGTTTACCCATTCGGGTATGACGGGTCTCTTGGACGCTATCAATGCTAACGCACGCATGACGGTCGTCATCTCCGACAACCTCACCACTGCAATGACGGGTGGTCAGGACTCCGCCGGTCTCAACAAATATGAGGCTATTTGCCTTGGCCTCGGCCTCAATCGAGACCACCTCTTCGTTGTCGAGCCCCTGCCAAAGAATATGCCCGAGATAGCCGAACTCATCCGCCGCGAGATGGACTACGACGGACTCTCCGTCATCATCCCCCGCCGCGAGTGTATCCAGACTCTCAGCCGCAAGGCCAAAGAGAAGGCTAAGAACAAATAATTATCGACTCTTTTCCCACAAGCATATAATGAAGAAAGACATCATATTGGCTGGCGTCGGCGGTCAGGGCATCCTCTCTATCGCCACCATCATTGGCGACGCCGCCATGAACCGTGGCATGTACATCAAGCAAGCTGAGGTCCACGGCATGAGCCAGCGTGGCGGCGACGTCCACAGCCACCTCCGCATATCAGACAGTCCCATAGCATCCGACCTCATCCCGCAAGGCTGCGCCGACCTCGTAATAGCCATGGAGCCCATGGAGGCCCTCAGATATAAGGCCGCTCTCCGTCCCGATGGTTGGATCGTTACCTGCACACAGCCATTCGTCAACATCCCTAACTACCCCGATGCCGAAGTTCTCTCGGCCGAGCTCCGCGATTTTGGCCATGCCATCACGATAGATGCCGACGCCATTGCCAAGGAGCATGTCATGCCACGTGGCGTCAACATGATTCTCCTCGGTGCCGCCGCCCGTGTTCTCGAACTCGATATCGATACCCTTGCGGATAGCGTGGCCCGAGTCTTCGCCTCCAAGGGCGAGAAGGTTGTCGAGAGCAACGTTAAGGCTCTCCGTCTTGGCGCCGAGAACGCTAAATAGGTTTTCCTGCGAAAGTATTCAAAAAGATGAGAGAGAATACCCCGATGCCCCGCGAGGCTGTGGACAAGGCCAAAGCGTCGCTAGGTCTGCCAGACTTCTCGCGCGCCAATATCCGCGAGATTGTCTCTGTGGCCAATAAGGTCGAGGCTGCCACGGGCCTCAAATATGTCCGTATGGAGATGGGCGTACCAGGTCTCCGCCCCGACGAGATTGGCACTGAGGCCGAGATTGAGGCTCTCCGCCAAGGTTGTGCGGCGCGTTACCCAATGCTCGATGGTCATCCCGCCCTCAAGGATGCCGCGGCGCGCTTCGTCAAGGCGTTTACGGATGTCGATGTCGAGCCCCGTTGCTGCATTCCCGTAAGCGGCTCTATGCAAGGTGCCTACGCCACTTTTATGGATATTTGCCACGCCATCCCCGAGCGCGACACAGTCCTTTTTATCGACCCTGGTTTCCCTGTCCAAAAGACTCAGCTGGATATTATTGGTCTCCGCCATGTGGCGTTCGATATGCACGACTATCGTGGACAGGCTCTCTTGGACAAAGTAGAGGAGATGCTCAGCGCGGGCAATATCTCGGCTATGCTTTTCGCCAACCCTAACAACCCCAGCTGGATGTGTCTCCAAGATGAGGAGATCCGTGGTCTTGCCGCTTTGGCCGATAAGTATGACGTCATAATTGTCGAGGACCTCGCGTATTTCGGTATGGATTTCCGCAAGGATATTAGCCACCCCGGTGTGCCGCCTTTCCAGCCCTCCGTCGGCAAGTATACCGATCGTTTTGTGATGCTCATCTCGGGTTCCAAAGCCTTCAGCTACGCCGGTCAGCGCATTGGTGTGGCTGTTATGAGCTCGGCCCAGTACGATCGTTCTTATCCTGCTCTCGGCAAGCGATATGGAGTGTCGTCGTTCGGCGCGGTCTTTGTCAACCGAATTCTCTACTGCCTATCCAGTGGCACCGCCCATTCGGCGCAATACGCCCTCGCTGCCATGCTTGGCGCGGCAGCCGACGGCAAGTATAATTTCCTCGAAGCCGCCCATGAATACGGTCGCCGTGCCGCTGCCATCAAGGAGATTTTCCTCCGCCATGGTTTCCACTTTGTCTATGCCGACGATATGGGCGACCCCGTGGCCGACGGCTTCTACTTCACCGTGGGCTACCCCGGCATCCCGGGCGCAAGCCTTATGGAGGAGCTCCTCTATTACGGTGTCTCCATCATTAGTTTGGACACCACCGGCAGCCATCAGCAAGGCCTCCGTGTCTGCGTCTCTTTCGTCTCCGAGGACCAGTTCCCCGCTCTCGACGAGCGTCTCGCCCTCTTCGCTGAGGACCATCCCGTACAATCGTAATTAACATCAAAACCGAAAAACACAAGACATACCATGTGGAATAAGACCAAAGAGGGGATGCTCCCCGACGAGCGCCGCGCCTTGCAAGGCAAAAGACTCCATAAACTCGTTGAGCGACTCTACCACAACGTCCCCTTCTACCGCCAGAAGCTCCAGGAGATGGATATCATGCCCAGCGACATCAATACAATCGACGATATCCGCAAACTCCCCTTCACCACCAAGCAGGAGATGCGCGACAACTACCCGACGGGCCTTTTCGCTGTTCCCCGCAGCGAGATTATCCGTATCCATGCCTCCAGCGGCACTACCGGCAAGCCCACCATCGTAGGCTACACCCGCAAGGACCTTGAGGTTTGGAGCGAATGCATCGCCCGCAGTCTCTACGCTTGGGGTGTCCGCCCCACCGATACCGTCTCCGTGGCATACGGCTATGGCCTCTTTACTGGCGGCCTCGGTTTCCACGATGGCACTCAGCACCTTGGCGCTACCGTACTCCCCACCTCCACCGGCAACACCGAGAAGCATATCCGCCTTCTTCGCGACCTCCAGGTTACCGTCCTCGCCTGCACGCCTTCCTACGCTCTCCACCTCTACGAGACCATCAAGAAACTCGGCTATTCGATGGATGAGTTCGCCTTGCGCATCGGTTGCTTCGGTGGCGAGCCGTGGACCGAGAGCATGCGTCGCGAGATTGAGACCAATATGCACATCAAAGCCTACAACATGTATGGCCTCAGCGAGATTATGGGCCCCGGCGTGGCTCATGAGTGCGAATGCCAGAATGGCTCCCATTTCTGCGAGGACCATTTCTTCCCCGAGATTATCGACCCCATAACCCTCGAGCCTCTCCCCGACGGAGAGAAGGGTGAGCTCGTAATCACCACCCTCACCAAGGAGGGCATCCCCCTCATCCGCTACCGCACGCGCGACCTCACATCACTCACTCACGAGACTTGCGCATGTGGCCGCACCGAGGTCCGCATCGCCCCCATCATGGGCCGCTCCGACGATATGCTCATCATCCGCGGCATAAATGTCTTCCCCAGCCAGATCGAGAGCGTAATCCTCGACCTCCAGGCTTTCGAGCCACAGTATCAGCTCATTGTGGACCGCAAGGATAACCTCGATACTCTCGATGTCCTCGTCGAAGTCAAGGAGGGTTATTATTCCGACGACCTCGCCCAGATGCTCGCCCTCAAGAAGGAGCTACACGACAAGCTCAAGAGCGTACTCTCCATCAACGCCAACGTCCAGCTCGTCGAGCCGGGCTCCATCGAGCGCAGCCAAGGCAAGTCCAACCGCGTCCTCGATAAGCGCGTCCTTAAGTAAATCAAGTTTACCCCCTCCATCCTTCTCATATAAAGTCTTATATATGATTATCAAGCAACTTTCTGTATTCCTCGAGAACCGCGTGGGGCGCACCAAGGAGGTGACCTCGCTCCTCGCCAAGGCGGGCGTGGATATCCTCGCTTTCAGCACGGCCGATATGATCGAGTTCGGTGTGCTTCGCCTCGTCGTGCCCGACCTCGACAAGGCCCTTTCCGTGCTCCGTGAGGCGGGCTTCGCCACTGTCGTCACAGACGTCGTCAGCGTCAGCTGCCCCAACGAGATGGGTGCCCTCGCTCGCATCCTCGGCATCCTTGCTGACAATGATATCTCTGTCGAGTATATGTACGCTCTCCAGCAGGGCGACAATGCAAGGGCCATCATCCGCCCCTCGGACCTCGATAAATGCGTCAAGGCTCTCGAAGCCAATAAATAGCGCGCTTGCTCATCCTCCTTTCCCAAAATTTCCTTGGGCTGAGGTCCCTACTCTGAGCGTCTCTCTCTCCCCATTTATCTGATAAGTGGCGGCAAGACGCTGCCAAGTGCGCGCTGTCGCACTGGCACTGCCGCCCAAAAGAAATCCGCCCCCGCAGTCTGCTTTTGTCTGCGGGGGCGGATGTATTTATTTCAGTATGGCTTGTCGTCAAGCGGGAGGCTCGTGACCTATTCGCCGCTCTGCGTTGCCTTGAGGACCTTCTTGCGGTCGGCCTCGTTGAGGAGGATCTTGCGGAGACGCATGGAGTGAGGGGTTACCTCTACGTACTCGTCGCCCTGGATGTACTCGAGGGCCTCCTCAAGGCTGAAGATGGTTGGCGGTGCGAGGTGCACTGCGTCGTCGGCGCTCTTGGAACGCATATTGGTGAGCTTCTTGCTCTTGCAGACGTTGATGACGATGTCGCCCTCGCGGGTGTTCTCGCCGACAACCTGACCTGCGTAGACTTCGTCCTGCGGGCTGATGAAGAACTTGCCGTGATCCTGGAGCTTATCCAACGAATATGCGTATGCCGTGCCGCCCTCGAGGGCGATAAGGCTGCCGTTGGTACGCTTGTCGATGTGGCCCTTCCAGGGCTCGAAACCGAGGAGGCGGTGTGCCATGACGGCTTCGCCTGCGGTGGCGGTCATGAGGTTAGTACGGAGGCCGATGATGCCGCGGCTAGGGATCTTGAAGTCCTGATGGATGCGGTCGCCATGGCGCTCCATATTTACGAGTTCGCCCTTGCGCTGGGTCACCATCTCGATGCTCTTGCCTGAGTAATCCTCGGGCAGGTCGATGGTGAGTTCCTCGATAGGCTCGCACTTCTGGCCGTTAATCTCCTTGATGATGACCTGAGGCTGACCTACCTGGAGCTCGTAGCCCTCGCGACGCATTGTCTCGATGAGGACGGACAAGTGGAGCACGCCTCGGCCATAGACGTTCCACGCGTCGGCGCGGTCGGTCTCCTCGACTCGGAGTGCGAGGTTCTTCTCGAGCTCCTTCATGAGGCGGTCCTTGATGTGGCGGCTGGTCACGAATTTACCATCCTTGCCGAAGAAAGGCGAGTTGTTGATGGTGAAGAGCATCGACATAGTGGGCTCGTCGATGGCAATGGTGGGGAGTGGCTCTGGGTTGAGGGCGTCGGCAACGGTGTCGCCAATGTCGAAGCCGTCGAAACCTACGATGGCGCAGATGTCGCCGCAGCCAACGCTGTCGACCTTCTGCTTGCCCATGCCGTCATATACATAAAGCTCCTTGATGCGCTGCTTGACAATCTTGCCGTCGCGCTTGCAGAGCGATACGTCCATGCCGGTCTTGAGCTCGCCACGGTGTACGCGGCCCACGGCGATGCGGCCGGTGTAAGACGAGTACTCCATGGAGGTTATGAGGAGCTGCACGGTGCCGTCGTTGACCTTCGGCGCGGGGATGTTCTCGATGATGGTCTCGAAGACTGCGTTGATGTTGTCGGTCTTCTGCTTCCAGTCGGTGCTCATCCAGTTCTCCTTGGCGGAACCGTAGATGGTCTTAAAGTCAAGCTGATCCTCAGTGGCGCCGAGGCTGAACATGAGGTCGAACACGGCTTCATTGACTTCCTCGGGGCGGCAGTTGGGCTTGTCCACCTTGTTGATGACTACGATAGGCTTGAGGCCGATCTGAATGGCTTTCTCAAGCACGAAACGGGTCTGAGGCATAGGACCCTCGAAGGCGTCGACGAGCAGGAGGCAGCCGTCGGCCATATTGAGGACGCGCTCCACCTCGCCGCCGAAGTCGGAGTGGCCCGGGGTGTCGATGATGTTGATCTTGGTGTCGCCCCACTTGACGGCGCAGTTCTTGGCCAGGATCGTGATGCCACGCTCGCGCTCCAGCTCGTTGTTGTCCATCAGCAAGTCTCCCACCTGCTGGTTCTCTCGGAAGGTCTTGGCGGCCTTGAGCATCTTGTCCACGAGGGTCGTCTTGCCGTGGTCGACGTGGGCGATTATGGCCACGTTCCTGATCTTTGCGCTGTTATCTGCAGACATTTATATCTTAAATCTTAAAAATATTCGGGTCAATATCGTTGGCAAAAGTAGTCAATTCAAATATTCGCAGTGCAATGAGGGCTGTTAAATAAGGTTTTAAAGGCGATAATATTACATATCAATGTTTTAAACCTCTCGATTGGTTTCTTTATCCTGTCTCCCTCGTCTAAAACTCAGCTAAAAGCAAGATAAGTTCGCCATTTTGGCTGAGTTTTAGACTCTGCGGGCTGGATATGGCTTGCCCCCTCGGCCTTGCTTTTCTCTTGGCGGAGGGGGCAATTTTATCTTGTTGTCTCAATTATGTTGAGCATCCGGCTGACTTTTATTTTCCGATAGAATAGATTTCACTTCGGCCTCCGTCAAGTTGGTGAGGCTCGCTATGTCAGAAATCGAAATACCTTTTGCGCCGCAGGCGATTACGAATTTGCGAGATGCCTCTTCTATGCCTTGTGCCTTGCCCTTTTCTATCCCTTTTTCTATCCCCTGCGCCATCCCTTTAGCCATTCCCTGCGCCATTCCCTGCGCCATTCCCTGCGCCATTCCCTGCGCCATTCCCTGCGCCATTCCCTGCGCCATTCCCTGCGCCATTCCCTGCGCCATTCCTCTAGCCATTCCATCTGCTAAACCTTTCTCTTCCGCCAGCTTAGCGCCATTCTCGAAATAGTAAAGTTGTGCCTTTGCGTCCCAATAGGCCATAAGGCTCTTGTCGTAGTCTCGTTTCTGCTCAATATTCATCTTGGCGACCTCGCATACCTTGGCAAGGCGTTCGAAGACCGCTTTCTGGGCCATAAATGGCATTCTCTCAAAAGTTTCCATATTCTTAAGCACGTAAATCCAACGTTCAAAATCTGTTTTACATTCATCGGTGGTCTTAATCTCGAAGGCTGGCAGTTGCAAGAATACCATCAGCATCTTGTCGGAAAATGACTTCCCTGTCTCACTGTCCGCAAGAACAACATCTGTGCGGAACTTTGGCTTTGTTTTCTTTACCTCTTCCCCTTCTTGCTCTTCTGCGAGGTCTGATGGGATTTGTAGATCCCGCATAATGAAGTCGAGAAGGAAGACCCCCACAACAGCTTTCAGTTCGCCATAGCTCCATCCAACTCCAGGACGGCCTTGCGACGAGATAACTCGGCTCATATAATAGAGAGCGCGGTCGCGAAAGAATATTTGCGAGCCGTTCTGCATCTCCACTATGATATGCTCACCTTTTGATGTGATGCAATGGATGTCGAAGATGCACGTCTTGCTGAAGATGTCTTCGCCCTTGTCCTCTTTATCCAAAAACTTGACATCCTCAATCTCATACTTGCCGTTTAGCAATTGGTTGAGGAAGTCTATCAGAAGGTCTTTGTTTACCTCCTGTCCGAATATCATCTTGAAACCGACATCGGTGAACGGGTTTATGTACTTAGACATGGCTCACTGTTTTTGCGTCTTTGGGCAAATATAGGCATTTATGTCGAATGGCAATAACAAAAAAAGTCCGCGGCCTCCAAAATGGGGGCCGCGGCCAAATGTATTCTGTTCAGCTAAGTAGCCTTGTGGGCTTACTTAGTGGTGTTGTACCAACGGGGATCGCCGCACTGCTCGATGCCGCAACCCTCCTTGAGGGAGAAGTCGCCATTCTCGGGGTCTGCGAAGATCTCGGCAGAGCTCTTGTCGGAGACGGTTGAGCCCTTGATTACTTTGGAGCAATCCGATGCGCAGAAGCAGTTGGTTACGTAGTCCTTGCTGTCGCAGGTGCCGCGGATGTTCTTGTTGGTGGTGGTGTCGGCAGTCTTACCAAAGATTACGTTGGTGAACTCGAACTCGTCAGGACCGTTCTCCTTGTCCTTGAAGTCGATGAAGTACTGGCCGTTGCCGCAGAAGTTGTAGAATGTTGAGTTCGTAATCTTGAGCGACTTGGTGGCATAGATGTACTTGGTCATCATGAAGAAGCCCTTACCAGTGGTGCAGATGCTGTTGAATGTGCAGCCGTCGACTACGAGGTTGTCGATGACAGCGCCATCCATATGGATGAAGCCATAGCCGCCGCCGATGTTGGTGAAGACGCTGTTGGTGAGCTCAACAGTTGAAATCTTGCCATCGGGCGAGCCGCCCTGAGTGCGGATGAAGCACTTGCTGAGGTCGCTTACCTTGCAGTCCTTGACAGAAATCTTCTCGACGTTGCAGAGGGCCGACTGGTTGAAGAGATACTCGCTGCCGGTGATGGTGAGGTTCTCGAAGGCGATGGTGCCATGGGTGCCGGTGATGTCGATGGTCTTGGAGATGCTGAGGACACATTTAGCATCAGCGAGCTCGCCATAGAAGGTGACGCCCATGCCAGCGGGAATGTCGAGGGTGGCTACGTTGCCAGTCTCGGGGTCGATGGCGTCAGCCTTGGCGTCAACGTCAGCAGGGATGATGACGGTTACAGAGAAGGTTGAGCCGGCCTCAGCCTGTGCGGCAACTTCGTCGAGCTGCTCCTGCATGGTCTTGGCTGCCGTGTAGGTGATCTGGAACTGTGCGTCGGGGGCGGCGCTCTTCATGGTCTCGGCGCTCAAGGTGCCGCAACGGTTCTCGCCTGCGTAGAGCTCTGCCTTGTAAGTGGTGAGCGGGTTGAGGCTGGTGAACTTGTACTGGCCTGCGGCGATGGCGGTCTCATCGAGCTCGATGCGCTGGAGCTCCGCGTTGTCGGCGGAGAGGAGCACGATGGTTGTAACCTTGGCGCTTGCGGTCCAGATGAACTTGATGCTGCTGCTGGTGGACTCAGCGTCCGTAAAGAGGTTCTCCTCCTCCATTTTGACCTTGCTGATGCCTACCCATGCGGAGCTGCCGGTGGCGCTGATGGCGCGGATACGTGAGTAGTAGGTCTGGCCAATGGTGAAGCCGTCTACCTCGGCGGGGCTCTTGGTCACCTCAGAGAGGATGTTGTCGGAGCTTACCTCGTCCGAAGCCACGAAGGTGGCGGAGTCGGTAGTGGTCTCAATCTGGTAACCCGTGGCACCGGGGACGCCGGAGAAGGTGAACTTGATGACAGTCTCGCCATTGTCGGTCTGCTCGGCCTTGGGCGATGTGGGGCGGAAGAGGCCCGTCTCGGAGCCGTCGACGTCCCAGTCGTTGCCATCGGTGCAGGCTGCCATGGTGCCCACGAGGGCTACGCCAGCCAGTATCTTGGTTATATTCTTCATTTTTATATGTCTCTTTTTGTGTCTTGTAAGGCCGTCGGCCGCTCCCACCCGCAAGCGGGGTGGGGGAGCGCGCCTTGGGCTTTAACTTTTAGCTTGTCTACTACCAGCCGTATGAGTTGTAGAGTTTGCCGTTGGAGTCGGCAACGGTGGTGGTGTAGAGAGGCATGAGGTTGCGGTTGATGACAGTTCCGACAGCGGGTGCCGAGAAGCCGTCGATGTCGGTGGTGACGCCACCGAGGCCGCAGCTGATGCTAGCGAGGTTAGTACGGTTCTTGCTCTCGCTGTTCTTCATGTCATCCTTGCCGAAGCCAGTCATACTGTCGTCGTAAGACGAGGCGTTGCTGGGTGTAGAGTACCAAGTGAAGCTGCTCTTGTCAATCTTGGTCTTAGCAGCGTCGGTGTAGTTGAAGTAGACCTTCTCGGGCACGACGTTGATAATCTCGTTCATATACTTCTCCTTCATCTCGTTGGTCTTCTTGACGAGGAGACCCCAACGGATAAGGTCGAACTTGCGGACACCCTCACCAGTGAGCTCCCATGCGTTCTCGTCTACGATAGCGCTGAAGAAGCCATCCTTGTCGGTGGGGAGGGAAGCGATGTAGCTCTCGGCATAGCTCTTGTCCGCCTCGGCAAATGCGCGGCTGTGGACCTCGGCGAGGGCCTCTTTGGCAGTGATGCCGGCGTCGTTGCTGACGTGACCGGTGGGACCTGCGAGTTCGTTGAGGGCCTCAGCGTAGAGGAGGAGGACCTGCGAGTAGCGCATACGGATGCAGTTGATGCCGGTCATGACCTTGTCGCTCGATGCGAGGGCAGCCTGACGCCACTCCTCGTTCATGTTGCGGACATCCCACTTGCCAATGTAGAGCTCGAATGGGGTGTTGCCAAGGGCGAACTCCTTGGTCACGCCGCTCTCCTCCTTGATCTGGTAGGGAACGCAGGTGATATCGCGACGAGAGTCATGCTGGTCGTAAGAGTAGAGGAGCATGGCGGTGGTGCGCTGCTTGCCAGACGAATTGCCCTTAGGACCGTAGGTGGATGTTGCGCCGTTGACGCGGACACCGATGGTGTAGCCAAGCTCGCCGGTGACGGAGAGACCCATAGGGATCTCGAAGATATTCTCCTGGTAGCTCTTGTCGAGGGTGCGCTGGTTAACGAGGTACCACTCATCCTCGAAAGAGGGGTTGAGGGAGTGCTTGCCGCTCTTGATGATGTCGGAGAGCTTCTCTACAGCCTTCTCGTAGAGGGCGTTGCGGGTCTCAGCGTCGGGGCGCTGGGTGGGGTAGGCTGCATCGGAGTACTCAGACTCTGTCTCGTAGCCTGCCTTGGCGCTCTCGCGAATGGCATAGCCGGCACGGGTGAGAGCAACCTGAGCGTAGAGGGCGTCGGCAAAGCCGCGGGTTACGCGCTCGGTGGTATAGTCGGACACCTCACCTGCCCAAGGCAGGAGCTCGATGGCCTCGTCGAGGTTGAGCATGAGGGTGTCGAGGATGACGTCGCGGTCGGTCTTGCCGAGGTAGGCGTTAGAGAGATCGGCCTGCGAAGACTCGAGCTTGAGGCTGACGTCGCCATAGAGGCGGATAAGGTCGAGGTAAGCCATGGCGCGGACAGTGAGGCACTCGCCGAGGTAACGGCGCATAGTCTTCTGCTGGCTGCCGCCGGCGTTGATGAGGCTGCTGCCGCGGAGGCCCTCGATGTTGAGGTTGCAGTCCTCAATGATGCCGTAGAGGCCGCTCCAGACGCGGCCCTGGCCCTTCTCCCAGCTGCTGGCTGTGCCGTTGTAGTTCATGACGCCGCGCTCGGAAGATGCGGTGGCATTGGAGCCGAGGCCGTCCACGAGCTCGCAGTCGGAGTTGGTGGAGGAGACGATGGGGATGACCTGAGAGTAAGTCTGGTCCTGACCCATGAGGCCGTAGAGCTTATTGACGCGGAGGCCTGCGTAGTAGACCGAGTTGAAGACGGTCTCGGTATTCATCTCCGACTCCGAGGTCTGATCCAGGAAGTCGTCGCATCCCGTGAGGCCGACGAGGCCAAGAGCGAGAGCGGCTATAGGATATATCTTGTTCATTATTATTGTCGTATGGTTGGGGATTAGAAGGTGACGTTGACACCGGCTACGACAGAGCGGCTCTTAGGATAAGCAGCGTAGTCGATGCCCGGGCACATGGCGTTCTTGTTGGTGTCGACCTCAGGATCTGCGCCAGAGTACTTGGTGAAGCAGTAGAGGTTGTAGCCAGTGACGTAGAAGCGGACCTTCTCGAGGAGCCACTTCTGGGTGAGCTGCTTCTTGAGGGTGTAGCCGAGGGTTACGTTGTTGATGCGGAGGAACGAGCCGTCCTCGATGGCTGAGCTGTTGAGGACCATGGTGGTGGTGCCTGCGGGGTTGAACTGGCTCTTGCCCTGGTTGATCTCGTTGAGGCGGTCCATGACGGCCTGCGTACCACCCATGGTGGTGATGGTCGTGCTGTTAGGACGGCCGAGGTTCATGCCAGTCTCGGGGTCAATCCAAGTGAAGCGCTCGCTGAGGCGCATATCGTCTACGATGTTGTAGCCCTTACGTGAGCCAGTGTAGAAGCTAGAGCAGAGCTTGGTGCCGTTGACGATGTCGCCGCCGAGTGAGTAGTTGAAGAAGGCCGAGAAGTCAAAGCCACGGAAGGTAGCGTCTACGCCGAAGCCGCCGCTGATAGGAGCCACGGTGTTACCAATCTTTTGGAAGATGGGGTTGCCCTCCTCGTCGCACTCGAACATCGGGGTGCCTGCGTAGAGGCCGCCGGTGAGGGTGTAGCTGGTGTTGTTGCAGCCGTTGGCGAGAGCCCAGGTGCCTTTGCTGTCGAGGGTTACGTTGCCGTTGCCATTGCCGTCAACCGGGGTGTAGTAACCGATGGTCTTGTAGCCCCAGACCTCACCGAGCTTGCCGCCCTCGGCTACGCGGAAGTCGCCGCTGCCATAGTTGAGGGTTGAGCCTGCGAAGTTGGACTTCTGGTATGGGTTGTCGGAGTTGAGCTCCTCGATCTTGCTGGCGTTGTAGCCGATGTTGAAGTTGAAGTTGACCTTCCAGTCGTCGGTGTCGAGGATGGCGTAGTTGATGGCGAGCTCGACGCCCTTGTTGCTGGTCTTACCGAAGTTCTGGTACTGGGTCTCGTAGCCAGTGCCGGAGGGGATGGTGACCTTCATGAGGAGGTCCTTGGTGGTGTTCCAGTAGAGGTCGAGGGTGCCGGAGAGGCGGCCGTCGAGGAAGCCCCAGTCGAAACCGAGGTTACGGGTGATGGTGGTCTCCCACTTGAGGTCGGGGTTGTAGAGCGAAGTGCCGTGCTTGAGCTGCGATGCGCGCTGCTCGTCGAAGAAAGGCGCCTTGGCTGTGTTGGTGTCCATCTCGTAGGTGGTCTGGGTCAGGCCAGAGGAGATGCGGTTGTTGCCTGCGGTACCGAAGCTGAGGCGGACCTTGAGGTTCTGGAGAACGTCGCGGGTGCCGGCCATGAAGTCTTCGTCGAGGAGGCGCCAAGCGACAGCGGCTGAGGGGAATACGCCCCAACGGTTGCCGTCGGCGAACTTGCTGGAGCCATCACCACGGACGGTGACGGTGATGAGGTACTTGTCCATGAGGGTGTAGTTGACGCGGCCGAAGAATGAGAGCATGTTCTCATCCGCTTCGATGTCCGAGCTGTTGGGCAGTGCGGTGCCGGCGCCGGTGTTGGCGAGGACCTCGTCGATGGTGAAGGTCTGCGGGAAGTTGACAGACGTGCTGCTGCGGGTCACCTCGCTGGTAGAGCTCCACTCCTGGCCGATCATGGCGTTGATGTGGTCGCGGCCGCCGAAGAGCTTCTTGTTGTCGTAGGTGATGGTGTTAGCGTTGCGCCAGTTCTTATACTCTACGGTCTCGAAGTAGGCCTGAGGCTGACCTGAGTAGCCGAACTTGGAATTCTGGGTAGCCTTGGTTGCCCAAACCTGGTCGGTCTTGTTCTTGCGCCAGTTGTAGCCGAACTCGGTGCGGAGAGTCCAACCCTTGAAGGGCTTCCAGTTGAGGCCGGCGTTATAGTCCTGGCGGAAGCGGGTCTGGAGCTTATAGGTGTCGTTGAGGCGCTCGAGAGGACTGTAGATAGAGGTCGAGGAGTTCTCCTCGTCGTCGTCGCCGCTCTCGGTGAGAGGGGTTACGGGGCGGAAGGTCACTGCCTTTGCAATGATGGAGTTGGATGCGTTGCTCTCGTTGGTGTCGGCGCCGCCGCTGAGGCCCTTAATCTTCTGGTTGGAGAGGCGGCCCTGGAAGTCGAGAGAGAGCCACTTGCTCAAGTTGGTGTTGAGCTTGATGTTGACGTTGTCCTTGTTGAAACCGGAGCCGAGCATGATACTCTTCTCCTGGTTGTGGGCGAAGGAGATGTTGTACTTGAAGTCCTTAGAGCCGCCGGATACGTTGGCGTTGTACTGCAGCTGGTTGCCCCAACGGCCGAAGATCTCGTCCTCGTAGTCGGTGCCTTCCTGGCCCTTCCAGAGGTGGAGGTCGTTGTAGTCGCCGTAGCTGCTGCTGGTGGTGGACTGGCTGCTGCTCTCAATCTCATACTGGTAGAGTGCGTACTCGTAGGGGCTGAGGCTCTTGACGAGCTTGGTGGCCTTCTTCGCGCCCCAAGAGGCGTTGAGGCTGACCTGGGTCTTGCCCTCCTTGCCACTCTTGGTGGTCACGATGATGACGCCGTTCGCGCCGCGTGCGCCGTAGATGGCGGTAGAGGATGCGTCCTTGAGGACGTCGATGCTCTCAATCTCAGAGGGAGCGATGTCGCTGATGGAGCTTGCGGGGAAGCCGTCCACAATGTAGAGAGGCGAGTTGTCTTGCGAGAGGGAGCCGCCACCACGGACGCGGATCTTGACGTCGGCGTCGGGCGAGCCCTCGGTGGTGGATACGTTGACGCCTGCCATCTTGCCGGTGAGGGCCTCGGATGCGCTGGAGACGGGGATAGCCTCGATGTCCTTAGCCTTGACGGAAGAGACAGAACCGGTCAGGTCGCGTTTGGAGACGGTGCCGTAGCCGATGGCCACGACCTCCTGGAGCTCCTGTGCGTCGTCCTGGAGGGTGAAGTTGATGGTGGACTGGCCATTGACGTCGACGGTCTGGGTGGCGTAGCCCACGAAGGAGACGGTCAGTTTGCCTTTGGAGGGGACGCCTGCCAAGGTGTAGTTGCCGTCGAAGTCGGTGACGGTGCCCTGTGTCGTGCCGTCAATGAGGACTGCGGCACCCGGCACGGGGTAGCCCGTGTTGTCCTTAATGTTGCCCGAGACGGTCACTGTCTGCGCAAGCACCATCACTGATGCCAGGCACGTCAGCATGGTCGTCGTGAGCCTTCGTAAGAAGCTGTTGTGCATTAGGTTGTTGTTTTGTGTTAATAGTTTCTGATGTTATTTGCCTCTCGGCAATTTTTGTGATGCAACGCTGGGATAGGGCTCGCGTCAGCTTGCGGGTGGGCGTTTCGCCTTTTTGCTACATTGCGCCATCGTTTGCCTTTCTTTCGCGTTGCGCCGCGAATTTATAAAATATCTTATAATTCAGTGCTGTGTTTAACAAGTAATAATGTGCAAAATTCCACTTTTTGCACTGTGCGCGGATGGCGAGTGCTATCGGTTGCGCTGTTGCTATGTGTTGTGCAATTTTTGTATTAGTTGCAACCTTTTGCATTCGATGGGGAAGTTTGATGATTTTTAAATTTGTCGTTTGCGTTCGTTTTTCGCTGCTGTGCGGCTTTTGTTTTGTTATTTGCTTTAAATCAAGTGCTTTTGCTGTCGTACTCCGCATTTTTCTAAGGATGCGCATTCGTTCGCTCAGTTCTGAGTTGCAAAAAATGTTGGCTAGCGTATGTGCTATATTAAGATTTATTTATACATTTGCCGCTGTTTCCTGTGTGTGGCAAACGATGGCGCAGATGGCAAAAACGTGCAAACAATGCGCAACTCTCCATCCCGCACCACTCTAAGCCGCCGTACCTCCCGACAGGCCAGTGCAAAATCCACAACGCGAAACACAGCTCACGAAAACTCTCTACTTATTAACAAAAAACAACCACTAATGCACTACAAAAGCATCCGCAGGCTCGCAACGAGCCTATTGATGGCCCTCGTGGCGGTCGTGGCGATGGCGCAAGACATCACGGTGTCAGGCGTCGTCAAGGACAACACGGGCTACCCCGTCCCTGGCGCAGCAGTCATCGTGGCAGGCACCACCGTAGGCACTGTCACCGACTTCGATGGCAACTACTCCCTCAACGCGCCGTCTAACTGCAACCTCCAAGTCTCCTTCGTAGGCTACGCCACAATAACCGAGGCCCTCAACGGCCGCACCAAGGTCGACTTCGTCCTCCGCGACGACGCCCAGGAAATTCAGGAAGTCGTGGCCGTAGGTTACGGCACAATGAAGAAGAGCGACCTCACTGGCTCCGTCTCCTCTGTCTCTACCGAGAAACTTACTGCCAAGGGCGCTACCTCAGTCATGGAGAACCTCCAGGGCTCTGTCCCTGGCGTCTCTATTACTCAGAGCACCGGCCGTACCAACGGTGGCTTCGACATCGAGATCCGTGGTAAGAGCTCCATTAGCTCAGATACCAAGCCTATCTACGTCATCGACGGTGTCGTATGCTCCGATATGGACTTCCTCAACCCTCAGGATATTGAGCGTCTCGACGTCCTCAAGGACGCTTCCTCAACCGCTATCTACGGCTCTCGCGCTACCGCAGGCGTCATCATGATCACCACCAAGGGCGGTGCCGGCGTCAAGAAGCAGCAGAACAGCGAGTGCGCACAGAAGTTCAGCGTCTCTTACGACGGCTACTACGGCTTCAGCAAGGTTACCCGTGAGGCCGACTTCATGAGTGCAGAGCAATTCGCTCAGTGGCGCTTCCTCCAGTACCTCGGCATACCTGCGGACAATGTCAACGCTGCCCGTCCTACCTACTATATGACCAATGCGAACTACATTCCCGCGGTTCTTTCCGATACTGAGGATGGCACTTCGCTTCTCGCCACCAAAATGGCCAACGGCGATACCACAGACTGGCTCGACCTCGTAACCCAGGACGGCCAGAAGCAGAACCACTACATCGCGTTCTCCGGCTCCACCTCCGACATCTCTTACCACCTTGGCGTCGGCGTCACCGATGAAAAGGGTGTGTATAAAGGTGACCATATGCGTCGCTTCAACTTCAAGGGCAGTCTCGATAGCGACCTCAACCAGTACGCTTCCGTTGGCTTCAGCCTCAACGCCGCTGTCACCAACAACGACTACGCCAACGACGACGCAGTCCAGGAGGCCTTTCGCATGAACCCCTTCATCAATCCCTACGATTCCGAAGGCAACCTCCTCGCTATGCCTGGCCACAAGACGGCCCTCGGCACCACCACCAACCAGTTCACCTCTTCCGTCAACCCTCTCCTCTATATGCAGATCCGCCAGAAGGAGAAGGTCACCTACCGCCTCCTCGGCTCCGCTTACATCGAGATTAAGCCCATCCAGGGTCTCTCTATCAAGAGCACCTACGCTCCTAGCTTCACCTACTATCGCGACGGCCAGTTCGACGACAAGGGCACCTATGTGGATGCTTCCAACGGCACCGAGAAGGACCTCAACGCCGACGCTACCGCACAGTACTCCACCAGTCAGAACTTCGGCTTCACCTGGACCAACACGGCCACCTACGCCAAGACCTTCAACCAGGACCACTCTCTCAACCTCATGTTTATGAACGAGTGGAACCACAGCAAGACTGAGAAGCTCGGCCTCCAGTACACCAACCCGCAGGACGGCTCTCTCTGGTACAAACTCAGCTCTGGTACCTACGACGCTACCTCTTCCGACGGCACTTCTTACACCGAGAATTCTATGCTCTCCTTCGCATTCCGTGCCAACTACTCTTATAAGGGTCGCTACATGCTCACCGGCACCGTCCGTTGGGATGGCTCTTCCAAGTTCGCCGAAGGCAATGAGTGGGGCGTCTTCCCCTCTATCGCTGCTGCATGGCGCATCACTGAGGAGGATTTCATGGCGAGCACCAAGGACGTTCTCTCCAACCTCAAACTCCGCCTCTCTTACGGTGTGACTGGTAACAACGCAGGCGCTGGCAACTACGCCACCCAGCAGACCGTCACCGGCCCTTACTACCAGGCCTTCAGCAACGCCACCTCTACTGGCTTCGCTCCATCTTCTATCGTCAACAAGGACCTCTCTTGGGAGAAGAGCGACGAGATCAACATCGGCCTCGACTTCGGTTTCCTCTCCAACCGCATCTCTGGTACCTTCGATATCTATCAGAAGCAGAGCCGCGACCTTCTCTACTCCGTACAGCTCCCTCTCGAGAGCGGCGGTGTCAAGATGACCACCAACATCGGTAAGGTTCGCAACCGTGGTATCGAGGTCGGCCTCAATGGCACCATCATCGACAACGACTATGTGACTTGGGAGATGGGCGTCAACTTCGCCAAGAACGTCAACGAACTCAAAGAGATTGACGGCACTGGCAACGATCAGCCCAACAACAACCTCTTCATCGGCGAGACTCTTAACAATATCTACGGCTATGTCTGGGACGGACTCGTAACCGACCTCGACATGACTGTGCCTGACACCGAGATCGCCCGCGCCAAGGGCTTCACTCCTGGTCAGACCGTCAAGAGCTACGACTACTACTACGCTTGCTACGGCTGGACCGAGGGCATGCCCGTCATCCAGGATATGAACGGCGATGGCAAGTTCGATGAGAACGACAAGAAGGTCTATAGCTCTGATCCTAAGTGGACTGGCTCTCTCTCCACCACCGTTTCTGCTTTCGGCTTCGACCTCTCAGCTTCGCTCTACACTAAGCAGGGCTACACCGTCTACTCTAACCTCTACGAGCGCTACGCCGACTACTCTGACCGTGGACGTAACCGCCTCAACCTCGACTACTACATCCCTGCAGGCACCCTCATCGGCTGCGACGGTGTCAACGCCGACGGTACCTACATCAACCCCCGTTACCAGCAGAGCACCCACTACGGCAAGTACCCCGCCGTCAACCGCGCCGCTGTCGGTCAGGGCTCTGGTAGCTACTTCACCAAGGGCGTAGGCGACTACGTCGATGCTTCCTTCGTCAAGATTAAGAACATCACCCTCGGCTACACCATCCCCAAGAAAGCCCTCGAGGCTATCCACCTCCAGAAGGCTCGTGTCTACTGCACCGTCACCAACCCCTTCTGCTGGTCTAAGGACGACTTTATGGGTTGGGATCCCGAGTGGGCCGGCGCTTCTCTCAAGGAGGATGGCCCTGCTACCGTCACCTGCGAGTTCGGTCTTAACCTCAAGTTTTAAGTAACTGATTTTCCTAGATCTTTAGTCAAATGAAACGACATATCAAGATATACGCGTTCGCGGCTCTCGCTGCCATCTGCGCTCCTTGCCTCACGGCTTGCGAGGACTTCCTCGTGGCCGACAATAAGAGCGAGGGCGGTCAGACTGCCGACGACTACTACGCTACGGCCGACGGCCTCAAGGCTTTCCGCACCTACGCCTTCTCCCTCGCCAAGCCCCTCGTCGATGAGACCTACATCTGCATGACCGACGACGGCACCGACCTCTATTGGAACGCCCGCGGAAAGAGCTCTTCCGACGCCGACTTCACTACCTACACTATGGTGGCCGAGAATGAGACTTGCAAGGAGTTCTACTCCGCCTGCTACAAGCTCATCAACGCCTGCAACGGTGTCATCAACTATGGTGGCGATACCTACGGCTCCGAGATGAAGTTCCTCCGCAGCTATGCTTACTACATCCTCTCACAGCAGTTCGGCGGTGTGCCCTACGTCACTACCTATATTAATAGTGCCGAGACCGCATACCCAAAGACTCCGCTCAAGGATGTCTACGATGGTATCCTCGCTGACCTCGACGCCGTCATCGCCGACGACGCCATCCCCGAGATGTCCGCTCACGACGGTTCTGTCTCTAAGCAAGCTGCCTACGCCCTCGCTGCCAAGGTAGCCCTTGCCGCTGGTTGGGACCTCGGTACGACCCTCTCCGACGACAAGGCCGGCACTTACACCGTCACCGACCAGACCTACTTCAACCGCGCTTCTGCTTATGCCGACAAGGCTATCGCTGGCGTAGAACTCATCTCCGACTTCGCTGAGAAGTGGAAGTTCGACAATGAGGACAATCAGGAGGAGATCTTCTCAATCGACTACGACCGCGCAAGCTATCCTGGCGCTGCCTCTGAGTGCGGCCACAGCCTCCAGAACCAGTTCGCCAACTACTACGGCGAGCAGAACGTCGACGGATGCAAACAGGGCTCTTCCTGCAATGGCACCTCTCTCAAGAGCCTCTACCTCTTCGAGGAGGGCGATGCACGCTACGCTGGCACCTTCGCTGTCACTCACTACAACTACGAGAGCAACTGGGACAACTCTGGCTACTACGCCAAATATAAGGTCTCCAACACCGAGAACCTCCCCATCGCTTACTACTACGCTCCCTCTTACACTTCCAAGAGCGACTTCCTCGCCTACCTCGACGCCCACAAGGCTCAGTTCACCCGCGGCGAGTGCACCACTCAGCCCAAGGCTGTCCTCCTCGGCAAGACCACAACCGTCGCTACCTTCGAAGCCGATGGCTCTTACACCACCAAGGACTACACCTTCCTCTCTGGCACCACTCCTGGCACCAACGGTAGCGACCTCGCTAACCTCGTAGGTGGTATGGATTGCGTCTGCAAGTGGGACGATCCCAACACTCTCCAGGCTGCCAAGAAGACCCAGAGCTGCCGCGACATCCTCATCCTAGACGTAGCCGGCGCTAAGCTCGACAAGGCTGAGGCTCAGCTCATGGCTGGCGACGAGGCTGGTTCTCTCGCTACCCTCAACGAGCTCCGCACCCGCGCTCAGGCTGGCTCTATCGCTAGCTTCGGCTCTTATGATCCTGAGTACGCAAGCCAGTTCACCGGATTCTCCCCAACCAGCATCGACGTCGTCCTCGACGAGCGCGCTCGTGAGACCTATGGCCAGCCCGGCCGTTGGTACGACCTCCGCCGCACACGTCAGCTCTTCCGCTACGTCTTCGCCTTTGGTTGCAATATGACCTACTCAACCCAGATCCCTACTCCCGCAGGCATCTACAAGTGGTATCGCCCAATTCCTTACGAGGAGATTTCCGGCAACACCGCTATGAGCCAGGAGGATCAGAATCCGGGCTACTAAACAAATATGTTTCATCTCTCAACGTATAAGAATACTATGAAACGCAAAATATTGGCCTCCCTCCTCTGCGCCCTCGCAATCGGCTTCTCAGCCTGCGACGACGACGATGACGACGCCATCATCTCTACCAACCCTGAGCTCTCCATCGACGGCAAGGCCTACGACGGTTACTATCAGGTTATAGATGGAAAGACGAGCGACACGACCTACGTCCAGGGCTCTGTGTCATTCGCTAAGTCCGATACGGCCTACGTATGCTACGTTACAGCTACCCTCAATGGTGAGTCTTCCTCTACGAACTTCACTTCGACCTCGAAGGCTAACCTCGTTCAGACTTCTAATGGCTACACCTTCCACCTCTATCCTACTGAGGTCGATTCGGAAAATCTCCCTATCGGTAAGTATGGTTTCGCTGGTGAGATAGCTAACTCTGGTGAAGTCGCTCTTGCATTCACCAAGTCTGTCCGCAAGGGTGTCAAGGTCTACGAGACCAAGTTCACTTTCTCGAACACTCGTTTCAATAACCAGTAGTAAAGTCAATGATGTATCGAGTTCGTCGCCAGTGGCGACGCTGGCGACGAACAACATACGTCAATGTTCAATACCTTAATTAATTACTAACTATGAAGAATTATTTACTTCTTCTTGCAGCTGCTTCCCTTGGCACTGTTGCCAACGCACAGGAGTTCGCAGCTATGGATACTATCAATGTGACTAGCAGTCTGACTGAGATTTCGGCTGGTTTCACGTTCGCTTCTTCTGAGAGCGTCTCTATGAACGCTGCTTACGCTGACAGCTACAAGACTGTATCCCTTACTTCCGCTGATGATGCTGTCAAGGCTCTCGTGATCGACGGTAAGGCTTACGATATGCCTAAGGG
>CAVGTO010000009.1:12623-36717 GCA_963631865.1 Eggerthellaceae bacterium | reverse complement strand
GGCGTGAACCACGGTTCTTTGTCCGACCGAGTAATGGCCAAATATGGCGACACTCCCGAGGGCATGGTAGCCTCATGCACAGAATACCTCGACGCATTTGAGGACCTCGACTTCCGCGACATAGCCATAAGCATAAAGAGCAGCAACACGCGCGTGATGGTAGAGACCGTACGCCTACTTGCCGCAACACTTCGCCAACGAGGCGAGGTCTACCCGCTCCACCTCGGAGTTACCGAGGCAGGAAGTGATGCCGAGGGCCGCATAAAATCGGCAGCCGGCATTGGCGCATTGCTCAACGACGGACTCGGCGACACCATCCGCGTATCGCTCACAGAAGCCCCAGAGACAGAGATTCCAGTGGCTCGCGCACTTGTTGACCATTGTCAACGGCTTGCCACAGCGCAAGCCATAGAACCCATCTGCGCAAAGAACTACTCACCCTACGCATATTGCCGCCGCAAGACGGAACAGGTAGGAACAATTGGCGGATCAACGCCCCCCAGCGTAATCGTAGTAACTCCTAAAGTCGGCGCAACTAACGCTGACATCACAATATCGAGCCTCACAGCCAACAGCCAACTCACACCAGTAACACTCGACGAAGTCAAGAGCGTAGAGTTTGCTCAAAAGATCGCTGGCAGAAAAGGAATAGTCCTCATCGGAATTCCGAAGAGCGGCAACGTCATGGCCGAGTTGAGGGCAATAGCATTGGAACTCAGCAACAAAGGCATTAATTTGCCATTGATTGGCTATTACCGATCGAGCGTCAAGGACAAGGCGCAATTCCAGCTTGAGATGTCGGCCGACATGGGAGGACTCTTCATTGACGGACTATTGGACGGCCTTTGCATCGAGGCAAGCGAGATATCGGCAGAGGATGCCGCAGAGAGTGGCCAGATGCTGCTTCAAGCATGCCGCGCGAGGTTCGACAGGACTGAGTTCATCTCATGCCCAGGATGCGGAAGGACGCTGTACGACATACAGGAGACCGTGGCTAAAATCAAAGCCGAGATGGGCAACCTTGCCGGCCTCAAGATTGGCGTTATGGGCTGCATAGTGAACGGCATTGGCGAGATGGCGGATGCCGACTATGGGTACGTAGGTGCCGGAAGAGGCAAAATATCGCTCTACCGAGGCAAGGAAGTCGTTAGAAGATCGATAGACCAAGCCGAGGCGTTAGACACTCTAAAACAGATAATTAAGGACGACGGGCGATGGGTCGAGAAAAATAAATAAAATCCGGCAATTATTTTATTTGTCTTTCTGTGTAAAAATCACTAAAATTGGGAGTCGAAAACGCAAAATACGAAAATGAGTAAAACACTCTACGCGCTTGCAACCGCACTTGCAGGACTACTAGCTGCGCAAGACATATCGGCCGAAGAACTCGTCATCAAAGGCACATACCAGGGAGAGAACATCTACGTCAAGAATCCCTTCGCCCCGTCAGGCGTGGGCTTTTGTGCGTATGAGGTTACCGTGAATGGTATGATTACCACCGACGAGATAAATTCAAGCGCTTTCGAGGTAGACCTTAGCGTCTACGGCCTCAACATAGGCGATGAGGTAAGCATCGTCATCCGTTACAAGGACGACTGCACACCTATGGTCCTCAACGCCAACGCCCTTCAGGTTCAGAAACCTGCTAAATTCTCCTCCGTCAAGGCAACCGACGGGACTCTCACCTTCACCACTACCGGCGAGACTGGACCACTGCCCTTCATCATTGAGCAGTACAGGTGGAACAAATGGGTGAAAGTCGGCGAGGTAAAGGGCAAAGGCCACAACCAGTCTAACACCTACGAGACTAAGATCCGCACGCACAGCGGTCTCAACAAATTCCGCGTGCGCCAAACCACTGCCAACCGCAAGGCGCAGTCGCTCTCGAAAGAGGCCATTGTGACCTCCGAGAAGCCGCTCGTAGAGTTCAAGGCCACCAACACAGAGATTACTTTTAACAGTGAGACCTTATACGAAGTCTACGACCAGTACGGCGGCATCGTATTTAAGGGCTACGGACAAGCAATCAATATCTCCACCCTCGCAAAAGGTAAATATTACCTCAACTACGACAATTCGCAAGGTGAGTTCACCAGGCGTTAAGACGGGGACGAGACTACCTCACCGCAGAAACAAGTCGGGAGTCTGAAAGATGTGGCTTTCCCGACAGAGAAAAAAAGAAGGGTTAAAATAGACAAACGCAGAGCGGTGTTCGCACGAACTCGGCTCTGCGTTTGTTTGTATAGAGCAAACAGGACGATAAAAAATCAATACACAACCATGAAAGGCATCATATTAGCTGGCGGTAGCGGCACAAGGCTCTACCCTATAACCAAGGGGATATCCAAACAACTCCTGCCGATTTACGACAAGCCGATGATATATTATCCCCTCTCGACACTTATGCTCGCCGGGATAAAAGAGATCCTTGTCATATCCACACCGGCCGACCTCCCTGCCTTCCGTCGTCTCTTGGGCGATGGATCGGACTACGGCATCCGCCTCGAGTATGCCGAGCAGCCTAGCCCGGACGGATTGGCACAGGCGTTTATCATTGGTCGGGAGTTCATTGGAAAAGATACTGTATGCTTGGCTTTGGGCGACAATATATTCTTCGGCCAGAGTTTTGACCAGATGCTTAAGCGGTCAATTGAGGCCACGGAGAAACATGGCGAAGCATCGATATACGGGTATTGGGTGGCAGACCCAGAGAGATATGGCGTGGCGGAATTCAACGAGGACGGTAAAGTCGTATCTATCGAAGAGAAACCGACGAAGCCCAAGTCGAATTACGCCGTCGTAGGTCTTTACTTCTACCCCAACAGCGTGGTGGATATAGCCGCGACCCTCAAGCCATCAGCGCGCGGCGAGCTTGAGATAACCTCCGTAAACCAAATATACCTTGAACAAGGCAAGCTCAACTTGCAAAAGTTGGGACGCGGATTTGCATGGCTCGACACCGGCACACATGACTCGCTCTCCGAGGCATCTACATTCATAGAGGTCGTGGAGAAACGTCAAGGCCTCAAGGTGGCGTGCCTCGAAGAGATTGCCTACCACAACGGTTGGATTGACAAGGAGACACTCCTCCGACTTGCCGAGCCGATGAAGAAAAACGAGTATGGCAAATACCTCATTCGCCTTGCCGAGCGCGGATATTAAAAAAAAAGCAACACAACAATAAGATAAGAAAGTGAACGTTATAAAGACAGCCATAGAAGGCGTAGTAATCATCGAGCCCCAAATATTTGGCGACAGCCGTGGTTATTTCTACGAATCGTATTCCAAGCGAGACTTCGACGCCATGGTGCGCCCTGTGGACTTTGTGCAGGACAACCAGAGCATGTCGTCGTATGGCGTGGTGCGCGGTCTGCACTTTCAGCGAGGTGAGCATGCGCAGAGCAAACTCGTAAGGGTAATCCAAGGCACAGTCCTGGATGTGGCAGTAGACGTGCGCATTGGCAGTCCCACATTTGGTCAGCACGTGGCTGTAGAACTCTCGGCTGAGAACCATCGTCAGTTCTTCATACCTAGAGGTTTTGCGCATGGATTTGCAGTACTGAGTGAGACGGCAATTTTCCAATACAAGTGCGACAATCTCTACTGTCCCGAAAGCGAAGGTGCCATAGCATTCGACGACCCCGCACTCGGCATCGACTGGCGCATCCCGATGGACAAGGCTCTCTTGAGCGACAAGGATCGCAAGCACAAGAAACTAGCCGAGGCTGATGGCCTTTTCGACTACAACGCGGATTTGTACATAAAATAATCCACCTAAAAGCTTAAAGATAAAGGCTCAATGAGCAAGACAAGATATTTGGTATTCGGCGCAAGCGGAATGCTCGGAAGAAGAGTCATGGAACGCCTCCATTCTCAGAAAATGAGTGGGGCGGCCAAGGCCTTTGGCCTCACGTCGGAAGATTGTGACATAACGGATGAGACAGCAGTGCATGACATAGTCACGAAATATCATCCTGATATTATAATCAACTGCGCAGCCTATACGGCAGTGGACAAGGCAGAGAGCGATGCCGAGGCTGCAGACAAAGTGAACCACATAGGTCCGGCCAACATTGCCAAAGCCGCAGCAGAGACAGACGCGCTCCTCATCCACGTCTCGACAGACTACGTATTCGACGGCACGGGCACTGAGCCATATACCGAAGACATGCAGACATCACCCATTGGCATCTACGGACAGACCAAACTCGACGGAGAGAAAGCTATAGCCGATTCGGGGTGCAAACACGTCATAGTACGCACGCAGTGGCTCTATGACAGCGAAGGGAAGAATTTCTTCCTTACCATGCTTCGCCTCTTTGGCGAGAAAGAGCGGCTCAACGTAGTCAACGACCAGACGGGATGCCCAACATACGTAGTAGACCTTGCGAAAGCCCTCGTGACCATATCGCAGAACTACGACGGGCAGAATGGCGTATACAACTATTCATGTGGCGGGGACTGCACATGGTACGACTTTGCCACAAGCATAGCTCAACTGGCAGGGGCAGAGACACGTATATCCCCCGTTCCGACATCAGAATACCCCACCCCAGCGAAACGCCCGGCATACTCCGTGCTCAGCAAAGACAAGATTGTAGAGACCTTCGGAGTAAAGGTACGACACTGGCGCAAGAGCCTCAACAAGTGCTACGACAATTGGGAGAGGTGCGAAGAGTAGCACACATCCTGTAGCGGAGGAAAGAGAAAACCACCAGAAAAAGGATCATATACAACCTCAAGCAATGGCAGAAAACGCTTACAGCAAAGAAGAGAACGAGCAGGCATGGGCCGCATGGCAATGCCTGACGCGCACCAACGTCAACCTGTTCCTGACCGGCAAGGCGGGAACGGGCAAAACCACATTCCTCAAAAGGCTGCAAGCGAGCAACATAAAGAGTATGGTGATCACGGCCCCCACGGGAGTGGCCGCCATCAATGCCGGAGGCGTAACACTTCACTCCTTTTTCCAAATTCCGCCCGGGACATACACACCCGACCAACCTGTGCCGTTGGAGCGCAACATTCGTTCGAGCAAAATCAAAGTTATCCGAGGTCTCGACCTACTCGTGATAGACGAGGTGAGCATGGTGCGTGCCGACGTTATGGACATTTTAGACCAGAGGCTTAGGGAGATTAGAAGATCGAGCTTGCCATTTGGCGGAGTGCAGCTTCTGCTTATTGGCGACCTGATGCAGCTATCGCCAGTCGTGAGACCAGCGGACATTGAGATGCTGCGACCGTATTACCCAAACTTCTATTTCTTCTCGAGCCGGGCATTGCAGCGGACACCGTTCTACACGGTAGAACTCAAGAAGATATATCGCCAAAGCGAGACATCCTTTATCGACATCCTGAACCAAGTGCGCACAGGCATAATGACTCACGAGGCTCTGGATAAGCTCAACTCACGCTACATACGCGGATTTGCGGACAAAAAGCAGGAGGGCTACATTCGCCTTACGACCCACGTGAGCAAGGCCGAGGAGACAAACCAAGATAGGCTAAAGGAGCTCAAGGGAAAATCGAAGGTCTACGAGTGCAAAGTAGAGGGCAAATTTCCAGAGACCATGTACCCCACAACAATGGTACTGGAACTGAAGGTCGGCGCGCAAGTTATGTTCATCCGAAACGATCGACAGGAGCCGCGACGCTACTATAACGGCAAGATAGGTTGGGTGAAAGAACTAGCGGACGACAAAGTCACCGTGTCTTGTGAGGACGGCATGACGATAACCGTGCCATACGAGGTATGGGAAAACGTAACGTACGAGACAAATAAGGAGACGGGACTTGCCGAGGCAAAGACGGAAGGCACATTCCAGCAGATTCCGTTGACATTGGCATGGGCCATAACCATACACAAAAGCCAAGGCCTGACATTCGACAAAGCCATCATCGACGCCGGGCAATCGTTCTCGGCGGGACAGGTATACGTAGCATTGTCGCGCTGCCGCACCTTTGAGGGCCTGGTGCTCGCCACGCCAATCTCCAACGACGCCATAAAGACCGACCGAGAGGTAAACACCTTCTACAACGACAACGAAAAGCGCCAACTCACAGAGGAAGCCATAAACAGCTTTGCCAGCAATTACGCACTGACATCGATGACCGATCTCTTCACGTTCTCCGACATTAGAGACCAGATAGGCAGAGTACATGCCATGCTGGAGCGCGACTACTATGGCAAATACGACAACTGCATAGCCAACCTTCAAGAAATACTATATGGCGAGGCCACCAGCCTCGTGAACATCGGCGACAAATTCGCATACCAATGTCGGCAAGCGCATGAGGCCACCAAAGACATCATGTCCTCGGCGGAAATCAAGAGCCGAGCTCAGAAAGGTGCGGAATATTGCCTGGCGAAATTGAAAGTTATACTCGACGAGACCTTTGCCAATGCGAGGATAGATCTCGACGACGCTGCGGACAAGCACAAGCTAGACAACCTATTGGACATACTGCGCCAGATAGCGAACATAAAGCTCGCCGAACTGAGTGCTGTGGCGGCCAATGGCTTCAGCCCGAAAATAATGATGAGAGCCAAAGTAAGAGCCATTGCGCGAGAGAGCGAGCCTAAGGAGGAGAGAAACACCTCTTCAAGCAAATCGCAAACAGTAACTCGACACAGCGCCGAGGCCAACGAGGTTGTCAACAGACAGGTCTACGAAGCCCTCAGCCAGTGGCGCAAGAAAAAGGCTGACGAGATTGGCAAGCCCAATTTCATAGTAGCATCGAACGCATTGCTCTTCGCTCTTGCCGACGGATTGCCAACCGACAGCAAGGAGTTGCTCAAAATCAATGGCATGGGCGAAGAGAAGCGCAAAAAATATGGCAAAGAGATTCTTGAGATAACCAACGGTTTCTACAAGCAAGGTGTTCGCCCAGCCCCAATAAGGAAGGCAAAAAACAAGGTCCCTACAGGCGGGGAAGAGCAACCCATCACCATAACGATAAGGAAACCGACGAAAGAGATTTCGCTCGAAGCGTACAAGAGGCTGGGATCTGCGGATGCCGTAGCCAAAGAACGCGGACTGACACCCAGCACCATCATGAGCCACCTCATTGAATTCGTAGGTAAAGAGTACACCATTGAGGAGTTCATGGGCGAGGAGAGGTATAAGAAACTGGTGGAGATAGTGAAGAAATTGGGCGAGGGCGAGAAAGCCGACCCCAAGCTCTTCGACGAATATGACTACAACGAGTACCATTACGTCCGCAAGCAACTAGGCAAGTAGACTGGCATACGGGTGGCTGAGGATTTTTAAATCAGAGGGATAGGATTGTCGTTTTATCCCTTTATGATATTATATTTGCAGATTGAAACCATAATTGCACTAACTGCAAAAGAACAATGCCAGAGACAGAGAAACAGCTCCGACTGGACCAACGATACCTTGCCATGGCGAGGATATGGTCGTTGAACTCCTACTGCATAAGGCGGCAGGTGGGTGCCTTGATGGTGAAAGACAAGATGATAATAAGCGACGGGTACAACGGAACGCCGTCGGGATTTGAGAACCAGTGCGAAGAGGGCGACAAGACCAAGGCCTACGTCCTCCACGCCGAGGCGAACGCCATATCGAAAGTTGCGAAGAGCAACAACAGTTCGATGGGCGCAACGATGTACATAACAGCATCGCCTTGCATCGAGTGCGCCAAACTCATAATCCAAGCCGGGATAAGCCGCGTGGTCTATTCGGAGGACTACCGCAGTGACGACGGGCTGAACCTCCTGCGCCGCGCAGGCATCGATGTCGAGAAGGTCGAGGAGACCATTATAATCAAGTAAGAAACAAAAAGATATATTTTTCGGTAGATGAAAAGCGCAACGAAAAACTGCTGGATTCTCGTGCTGATAGTGGCTGCCGCGTTGGTAGGCCTCTTCCTTGGCAGGAGCGCGGGCAAGAATGCGGCTGAGAATGAGATAGCTCAGCGACTCAGCGACGGCAATATGTTTTTCGGGGCTGGGGCTAGCCAAGAAGGTAAACTCCAGACCATAATGGACATCATAGAGCGGTGCTACGTAGACGACGTTAATCTCGACTCGATGCAGGACGTAGTGATTCCGATGATGCTCAAGGAGTTGGACCCCCACTGCCTGTACATCCCACGCAAAGACGTGGAGAAAGTGGCGGGTGAGCTCAAGAGCAATTTCGGCGGAATTGGCGTACAGTTCAACCTTAGGGACGACACAGTAAGCGTAGTTAGCGTCATATCTGGTGGCCCGTCGTCAGCCCTTGGCGTATTGCCAGGCGACAAGATTATCAAGGTCAACGGCTATGACTTCACCGGCGAATGGATGACGAACCAGACGGTGCTGGACTCGCTGCGCGGCGAGCTTGGCACGAAGGTCAAAATAACAGTGCTCCGCAATGGCGGCACGACGCTTGACTTCGACATAGTACGCGACGAGATACCCTTGAACAGCGTCGTAGCGGCCTACGAGATAGCCAAGGGCGTGGGTTATCTCAAGATTGACCGTTTCGCAGAGAAAACGTACGAGGAGATGCTGCAAGGCATAGCCAAACTCAAGTCGCAAGGATGCGAGAAGCTGATTGTAGACTTGCGCTCCAATTCGGGCGGCTTCCTCAACGTAGTACAAGCCATGTGCAACGAATTCCTCGACAGGGGAGAGATGATTGTCTACACCGAAGGCACGCACCAGGCAAGGCAGGAGACACGAGCCGACGGCACGGGTACGAGCTGCGACATGGACCTCATAGTCCTGATTGACGAATTCTCGGCCAGCGCAAGTGAGATTTTCGCCGGTGCAATGCAGGATAACGACCGGGCTCTCATAATTGGCCGCCGCTCGTTCGGCAAAGGTCTCGTGCAGAGCGAGATACCGCTGCAAGACGGCTCGGCTATGCGACTTACCGTAGCTCGCTACCACACGCCCTCTGGCCGCTGCATCCAGAGGCCATACGACCATGGCGACGACGAGCAGTACTATGCCGACTTCTCTAATAGATTTAAGTCCGGCGAGCTTTTCTCGGCCGATAGCATCAAGACTGACACGACTCACATATACCACACCGTCAAGGGTCGCACGGTCTACGGCGGCGGCGGCATCGTGCCGGATATCTTCGTAGCCTACGACACGGCCTCGGCATCTAAATATCTCTACGACCTTCGCGCAAAGAGACTCATCTACGACTATGCGATGAAACAGGTTGAGACAGAGCGCCCGAAGATTGGCCAACTGAGTATGACGGATATGGTACACAGCCTCCAGAAGAAGAGTTTCATGGAGGGACTTATGACCTATGCGGCAAGTCATGGACTTGCGCGTCCCGCCAAGTTGGACAACAAGGAGCGCGCGATAATCGAGAACGAGGTGCGCGCGTACATAGCCATGTCGCTCAACAGCGACGGTGGCATCTACCCGCTCTTGAACAGCATGGACCCCGTTGTTGAGCGCGCGCTCAAAGAGTTCAACGCCAAGTCGCTCTACTAACTCAGTCAGCAAACGCACCTGCACGTGATAAACCAGGAGGCCATAATAGCCCGTTGGGGACTTGTGGGCATCTTTGCCTTATGTCTACTCTCAGCAACATTGTTGCCTGGCTTTTCGGAAGTAGGGCTTGCGGCGTTGGCTGCGGGAGGCGTGTACCGGGCGTGGACGTTGGTTGGTGTTGCATCTTTGGGCAATTGGCTTGGAGGCGTGATAACCTATGCCACAGGCTGGTGGCTCGGGATGGAGAAACTTGTTGATTGGTTTGGCATCTCGGCGGAGAGCGTGGCGGGAGTCGAGACATGGGTGGAGAGCTATGGCGCGCTTTGCGGGCTGCTGGTGTGGACTCCAGTTGTGGGAGACCCTTTGGCGGCGGCTTTGGGCTTGGCGCATTCACCTGTTGTCGGCACGTGCCTGCTGATGTTCATTGGAAAGGCTTTGCGATATATATGCATCGTATTCGTCGTAGACAAAGTAGCCACATTCATCAAAGAGAGACAAACACACAAAATCAAGATAGAAAAATAAGCTTATGTACGACTATCTCATAGTAGGCGCCGGACTCTTCGGAGCGGTATTCGCCCATGAGGCCCACAAGCATGGCAAGATTTGCCTTGTAGTGGACCGCAGGGACCATACGGGAGGCAACATACATTGCGACAACATAGAAGGCATCAACGTGCATCGCTACGGCGCGCACATATTCCACACTTCTAACCGCGAGGTGTGGGATTACGTGACGAGCCTAGTAGAGATGAACAGGTACACCAACTCACCCGTGGCCAACTACAAGGGTAAGCTTTACAATCTGCCGTTCAACATGAACACGTTCCACGAGATGTGGGGTGTAGTGACGCCCGCCGAGGCGGAGGCCAAGATTGCCGAGCAGAGGCGAGAGGCCGCAGAGCGAATGAAGGCAGAGGGCGTATCGACGCCGCGCAACCTTGAGGAGCAGGCACTTATGCTTGTGGGGCGTGACATATACGAGACCCTCATCAAAGAATATACACAGAAGCAATGGGGACGCAAATGCACCGAGCTGCCGGCATTCATAATCCGCCGTCTGCCAGTGCGCCTAACCTTCGACAACAACTACTTCAACGACCTCTACCAAGGCATCCCTATTGGCGGCTACAACATCCTGACGGACAAGCTTCTTGAGGGCGTGGAAGTGCGCACGGGCGTAGACTACATGACCAACCGCGCAGAGTTGAGCGTCATAGCGAAGAAGACAATCTACACGGGAGCCATCGACGAGTATTTCAACTACAAGTTTGGCCACCTGCAATATCGCACGGTAAGGTTCGAGACCGAAATCCTCGACATGGCCAACTACCAAGGCAACGCCGTGGTGAACTATACCAGCGCCGACGTGCCATACACCCGCATAATCGAGCACAAGCACTTCGAATTTGGCACGCAACCCAAGACCATCATCTCGCGCGAATACTCCACGGAATGGCAGCCGGGCATGGAACCCTACTACCCTGTAAATGACGAGGCAAACAGCCAAATGGCCGCCCAATACGCAGAACTTGCGCAGGCGCAACGCCACATGATATTTGGCGGGCGACTGGCCGAGTATAAGTATTACGATATGGACAAGGTTGTAGCCTCGGCCCTCGCCACGGCTCACAAAGAGTTCCAAGACCAACAATAAGAAACCACAAAAATCAGCTCTCACTTTGAAAGCCAAAAATTTGAAAGCCAAGATAATGAAGTTAGGCATATTGGCAACCGTCGTGATGGCGGCTCTATGCGTCTGTGCGCCCTCTGTCAATGCGCAGAGCAGTAAATCGACGACCAGTCTGACGGACTCACAGATTAACAAGATGAAGAACGTCGACATTGCCAGTCTGCCTGAGGAGACAGTAAAGACGTATGCCGATAAGATTAAGGCGACCGGCATGAACCTCAACACGTTCCTCGATGCAGCGAGAAGCAAGGGAGCGTCGGGCAAACAGATTAGCCAACTTCGTCGCCGCCTTGCGCGTTACTTCAAGAACAATGCGGAACTGAGCAACAGCACCGTGAGCGCACAGGAAGAGTCGGAGGATGGCGAAGTAATGCTCTCATCGCGCGACATAACACGCGCCCCTGTAAACTTGGCGGATACACTCGTCTTCGGTTATGAAGTGTTCAACCGTGAGGGCTTGACGTTTGACGCAAAAGCGAACCTTACAGTTGGCGACTCGTACGTGCTTGGCATTGGGGACGAGGTGGCTGTGGACGTATATGGTGCGACGGACCAGACGTACGAAGGCACCGTTGGCTCCGACGGCACCATCGTAATCTCTATGGTCGGCCCGATAAAGATAGGCGGTCTCACGATTGAGGAAGCTCGCAAGGCCGTTACCACCAAGCTCAGGAGGATACACTCGGACATTGGCAGCCAGAGCAAGGTTAGCCTGCGCGTTACGAATACGCAGCCTGTGACGGTGAGCGTCATGGGCGAGGCTCATATGCCTGGCACATATACTGTATCATCGTCATCTTCGCTCTTCAACGTGCTGTATCTCAGTGGCGGCCCGAGCATAGCCGGTTCGTATCGCGACATACAGCTTATCCGCGGAGGACGCATCATAGCTCATTTGGACATCTACGACTACCTGCTCAACGGCAAGGATGACGCCAACCCGTCGCTTTCCAATGGCGACATAGTCATGATCCCGACCTACGCCAAGCGAGTATCTGTAACAGGTCAATTTAAGCGCAACGGCATCTTCGAGGCCAAAGAGGGCGAGACGATAGCCGACATAATCCGCTATGCAGGAGGCTTCACTCCCGAGGCCATGACAGATCATATAGGCCTCTATCGAGTTGGCAAATATACAACTGAGTACAAGGACGTCACCGACCCAGGCAGCGAGATAGTGGTAAATGGAGACAAGATTAACTGCGGAGCCAAGAACACGGCCAGAGTGGACAATGCAGTCACCATCAAAGGTTCGGTCTTCGCACCCGGCGTATTTGAATATACCGAAGGGCTCTCCCTCAAGAGCCTCATAGAGAAGGCAGGCGGACTGACAGAGAACGCATTCCTACCCCGCGGCGTAATATCACGCTATAAAGAAGACTTCACGCTTGAGGCGGTCAACTTCAACGTACTCGACGTAGCGAATGGAGTGACAGACATAACCCTCAAAGCCAACGACGTCATCACTATCGCAGCGATAGACGACATGCGCGAGAAGCCCAAGGTTGAGATCACGGGCATGGTTGCCAACCCTGGCACATTTGAGTATCATGAGAACCTCACCCTCGGCGACCTCATCGTCCTCGCAGGCGGATTGCAGGAGTACGCAGCACTGCCAAGCGTAGAGATTATCCGCCGAGTGGAGACGGAGGATCCGAACAGCGATGCGAAGAAAATTGAGACTGTAACCATCACAAAGGACCTCTCTCTTGCCGACGCCGGCAACAACTTCAAGCTTGAGCCGTTTGACATGGTCAACATCCATTCAACATTTGCAGCAAGCGTTGGAGGTTCAATACAGGTGACGGGAGCAGTTGTAAGCCCTGGCACTTTTGGCTTGACCAAGAACACGATGCGCATATCAGAGGTGCTGCAACGTTGCGGTGGCTTTATGCCTTCGGCAAACATAGGAGGCACTCGAATCTTCCGCAAGTTTGTCATTTCGGACGTAGAGCGCGACATTCGTATTCGCGAGAGCAGTCAGAAGAATGACACGGCCACATATTACCTCAGGACTAAGGACGACGTGTATGAGTACGTGGCGTTCAACCCCACCAAGGCGTTGGAGAATCCTGGTTCGGAAGCCGACATCTTGCTGCGTGACGGCGACATTGTCGAAGTTCCAGAGATGACGCAGACTGTTCGTGTAAGCGGTCAAGTGCAGAACCCGTCTAACATCATCTATCAGAAGAGATGGAGGGCGAACGACGTCATTGATGCGGCTGGTGGCTTTGCAGCTAGAGCGCTCAAGCGCAAGACGTACGTGGTATATGCCAATGGCGAGAGCAAACAGACACATCACATCCTCTTCTTCAGGAGATACCCGAAGGTGGCACCAGGAGCGGAAGTCATCGTGCCCGTCAAGCCAGAGTCCACAATGAGTCTGCCGACGATTATCACCATGAGCACATCTATTGTCTCAATGGCCGTAGTCATTGCCACACTCGTAAAATAACGGCACCCCACACATAGCAACACATATCCGTAGAATATGGAAGAGCAAAAGAATGGCGAGACGAAAGAAGTTAAGGACTTCGACATTGTCTGGCTGATAAAGTACTTCTGGGCGAACCGCAAACTTGTCGGCAAGATTGTGGCCGCGACAGTTGTCGTTGCCATCGTGATGTATTTCTGCAAACCAAAGGTGTTCACCAGTGGTGCATCGATATTGCCACTCTCGAGCAGTGCGGCGAAATTGGGCAACCTATCATCCCTCGCCTCAATGGCGGGCATCAACTTGGGCTCGGCATCGACAGACGAGATAACGCCGGACCTCTTTGGCGAAGTGGCAACCAGCACGACATCGCTACTTGAGATAATGAACAAGCCCATGACGTGGACAGAGCCAGAGGACACGGTAGAGTCGCTCTACTCGCATATGAAGCGAGACACGTTGCTGACTGTCGGACGCGCAATAATGAAATACACAATCCAATTGCCGTTCACTATCAAGACTGCGCTGACCAAGGAACCACCGATTGTGGCGGAACTGCCAGACTCAGCAGATGAGAGTGCGCCGATTATGCTTGACATTGTCATGTCCAACTGCATAAAGGATTTGCAGAAAAGGATTACGATAGAAGTGGACGACGAAGTCAACATCGTGCGCATATCCTGCACTGCCCCCAACGCCAAACAAAGTTCCGAACTTGCGCAGGCAGTCCTCACACGCATTCAAGAGAGCGTGACGGAGTTCACCACAAAGAACGCGCGCAAGAACCTTGAGTTCGTACAGAAGCAATATGACGAGGCAAGCGAGCGATATCGCAAAAAACGCGAGGCATGGTTCAGGTATAAGGACACGCACAGAAACGTCATAGAGGAGCGTGCCACACTTGCCAACAACGAGCTTTACGAAGAATATAACACAGCCTACCAGCTTATGACATCGATGCAGACGGCCGTAGAGCAGGGCAAACTTGAGCTTGCCAAGAGTACGCCGGCGTTCTCTATTGTAGAGCCCGTGGTGACGCCGATCAAGAAAACCTCGCCAAAGCTCTTACTCCACCTCATAGGCGGATTCATCTTCGGCATAGTGATATCCGTGGGTGGAATGCTCGTAATCTTGGGATACAAACAGGTGTTCAAGCCCGAGGAGTATGAGGCCATCTACGATAAATATATCGACGCATAGAGGAGACCGCGAGTCATAGATAAGCGGGATAAAGCGGAAAATTGGCAATTAACGCTTAACTTCGCGAGCAACGACAATGCCCAGGGGGGAGTCGGCGCAACCGGCGCCTGATACTTCGCACCAGGGCAGAACGAAATATAAAAACAACACAACAAAAGAAGAAAATGGCAGAAGACGTTTTCAAGAAACTGGTCTCACACTGCAAAGAGTACGGTTTCGTATTCCCCAGCAGCGAGATTTACGACGGTCTCGGCGCAGTATATGACTACGGTCAGAACGGCGTCGAAATGAAGAACAACATCAAGAAATACTGGTGGGACGCTATGGTCAAGCTCAACGACAACGTCGTAGGCATCGACTCCAGCATCTTCATGCACCCGACCATTTGGAAAGCGTCCGGCCATGTCGACGCGTTCAACGACCCCTTGATTGACAACCGCGACAGCAAGAAGCGCTACCGCGCTGACGTCCTCATCGAGGAGCAGATTGCCAAGTACGACGAGAAGATCGAGAAAGAGATTGCCAAGGCTCGCAAGAAGTTCGGCGAGAGCTTCGACGAGGCTAAGTTTCGCGAGACCTCGGTCAACGTCAAGGCTCACCAGGCAAAGCGCGACGCCCTCCACGAGCGTTACAAGCAGGCTATGAACGCCAACGATCTCAACGAGCTCAAGCAGATCATCCTCGACGAGGAGATTGTATGCCCTATCTCCGGCACCAAGAACTGGACCGACGTACGTCAGTTCAACCTCATGTTCACCACCGAGATGGGTAGCACCGCCGACGGCTCAATGAAGATATACCTCCGCCCGGAGACCGCACAGGGTATCTTTGTCAACTTCCTCAATGTCCAGAAGACCGGCCGTATGAAGGTTCCTTTCGGCATCGCTCAGATTGGCAAGGCATTCCGTAACGAGATTGTGGCTCGCCAGTTCATCTTCCGTATGAGGGAGTTTGAGCAGATGGAGATGCAGTTCTTCATCCGTCCGGGCGAAGAGATGAAGTGGTTCAACTACTGGAAGCAGTACCGCCTCAATTGGCACGAGGCTCTCGGCATGGGCGACAAGAACTATCAGTTCCACGACCACGAGAAGCTCGCCCACTACGCCAATGCAGCCACCGACATCGAGTTCCGCATGCCATTCGGCTTCAAGGAGGTAGAGGGCATCCACAGCCGCACTAACTTTGACCTCAGCCAGCATCAGCAGTACTCCGGCAAGAAGATTCAGTACTTCGATCCCGAGACCAACGAGAGCTACGTACCCTACGTTGTCGAGACCTCAATCGGTGTCGACCGTATGTTCCTCTCCATCATGGCAGGTGCATATACCGAGGAGCAGCTCGAGGGTGGCGACAGCCGCGTAGTCCTCAAGCTTCCGCCCGTCCTTGCCCCCGTCAAGCTCGCCGTCCTCCCGCTCGTCAAGAAAGACGGAATGCCCGAGAAGGCACACGAGATTGTCAACTCGCTCAAGTTGGCTATGAACGTGCAGTATGACGAGAAGGACTCTATCGGCAAGCGTTACCGCCGTCAGGATGCAATTGGCACCCCGTATTGCGTCACCGTCGATGGTCAGACCCTCGAGGACAACACCGTCACCCTTCGCGACCGCGACACAATGGAGCAGCACCGCGTAAACATCTCGGAGCTCCACGACATCGTCTACAAGAAGGTATCCGGCCACGAGCTTTTCGAGCGCCTTATCAAGGTTCAGAGCGAGCTCAAGAGCCAGTCGTAACAGGATTATCACCCTTATTTGGGCGCTTTAGGGCATAATTAAAGCCTCGGAGATAGTTTTCATCTCCGAGGCTTTTTTATTTGCGAGGAATGAATGTCAGAAGGGCCTATTAACGCATCGCCCAATCGTTGATAGTTCCAGTTGAGGACGAGAAACTACAACCGATTTTGATATGGGACGGCAGTCGGCAACGTACTCTTGAGCGCACCCCATAGTGTCGATTTGCTCAAGGGCTTGCCGGGCCGTGCCGTCGAGTTTGAACTCGAATATGTACATATAGTCGGGAGTCTCGACAATGCAACCGACACGGCCTTGGCTTTGCTGTTTTTCGATGTATGTGACGTAGGTGCTGAGGATTCGGATTAATGTCAGAGAGAGAGATGCCCCCCGCAAAAACAAATCCGCCGCCGCAGCAGGCTGAAGCCCACTACGACGGCGGATAAAAAAAACACAAGATAGAAAAAGCGGATTAATTGACCCCGCCGCCTACAGCCTGGTAAAGGGTGATGAGGGCGGAGAGCTCGGCGTAGACGTTAGACGCCTGGCTGAGCTGAGCCGAGAGGAGGGTCTGCCTTGCGGTGAGGACCTCAAGGTAGGTGGTTGAGCCGTGCTGCATCATGAGGTCGGTGGCCTCGTAGGCACGGGTGAGAGCCTCGACTTGGTTCTCGTAGAGCTCGGTCTTGAGGCGGGCTGTCTGGCAGCTTACAAGAGCCTCATTGACCTCGTTGCCAGCCGAGAGGACAGCCTTGGTCCAGCTGAGCTCAGCTTGCTTCTGCTGAGCCTCAGCAATCTTAACACGGGCACGAATCTGACCATTCTGGAAGATTGGCTGAACAAGGCTTGCGGCTGCCTGCCAGAAGAACTTACCTGGGTTCATAATGGTGGAGCCAATGATATTGGTCCAACCTGCCTGACCGCTGAGGGTAATGGAAGGGTAGTATGCCGAACGTGCGCCATTGGCAGAATAGAAAGCAGACTCGAGGCTACGCTCCTGGGCACGTACATCGGGACGGTTTGAAATGATGTCGAGCGGGAGACCAGCAGAGACATTGATGTCGATATGCTGGTCAGCAAGCTTGCCGCGGGCGATGTTCTGCTGAGGCTTAGCGAGGAGGAGGCTGATGCTGTTCTGCACCTGATTGATGCTCTGCTTGAGGTCGGCGACCTGAGTGAGGATAGAGTAGTAAGTACCCTCCATCTGAGCTACGGAAGCCTGATTGGTCATACCGGCATCCATCATAGAGTGCATAGTCTCGACGGTCTCACCCCACGACTGAGCGGTGCTGTCGGCAATCTCAAGCTGACGATCGAGCATAAGGAGAGAGTAGTAGAGGCTGGCAGTATTGGCCACGAGAGCCGTCTGAGTAGCCTGGAGAGCGTCCTCGGCAGCGTGGAGGCTGGCCTCGCTGCTGCGCTTGCTATTACGGATGCTGCCAAAGGCATCAATCTGCCACTGGAGGTTAACGGGGATGGTGTAGGTCTTAGACACCTCAGCGCCATCGATGTTATACTTGCTCAGAGCGCCGTTGGGCGAGAAAGAGAGCGAAGGAGCATAGGCAAGCTTGCTGGCCTTGAAAGAGGCCTGAGCCTGCTCGATGTTGAGCTGAGCCGTCTGGAGGTCGATGTTGTTGGCAAGGACCTCAGAGATGAGGCTCTGGAGATACGGGTCGGTGAAGACGTCGCGCCATGCCATCTTGGCGAGGCTCTGCGAGGAGTCTGACGGCTGCTGGAGCGAATCGACATTGCCGAAGAGACCATCGGGCACCTCGTTCTTAGCCTCGTACTTGGTATATATGCCGCAGCTGGTGAGCAGGAGAGCCGCAGAGAGCGTTGGCAGGAATATATTTCGCATAAAATTGTGAGCTATAGAAGATTACTTATTCTCGCCATTTTTCTTAGCCTCGAGGTAAGCGGCACGGTTCTTAGCCTCCTCCTCGGTCTCCTCATCTATCTGCCAATCGCCAGAGCGCTCAGGCTGAGCGGGAGTAAGCTTCTCCTGGAAATACTGGAAGATGACAAAGAGGACAGGCACGAAGATAAGGAGTGCGAAAGAGCCGATAATCATACCACCGACTACACCTGTACCGAGTGCACGGTTACCATTCGCGCCTACACCGTGAGCGATACAGAGAGGCAGGAGGCCGAACACCATACAGAGGACAGTCATAAGGATTGGGCGGAGACGATCCTCAGCCGCACTCATGGCAGCGGAGATAAGGCTCATGCCAGCCTTACGACGCTCGACGGCGTACTCGGTAAGAAGGATACCAGTCTTGGAGAGAAGACCGATGAGCATGATAAGACCCGTCTGCATATAGATATTGTTCTCAAGGCCGAAGAGGTTGGCCGCGACGAACGATCCAAAGAGGCCGGCAGGAACAGCAAGGATGACAGAGAAGGGGATGAGGAAACTCTCGTAGAGGGCTGCGAGGAGGAGGTAGATCATGACGATACAGATGCCGAAGATAAGACCGGTCTGACCGCTCTGGCTGTTCTCCTCACGGCTGATTCCGCCGAAGTCGTAACCGTAGCCGATAGGAAGAATCTGAGAAGCCGTCTCCTTGACAGCCGCAAGAGCCTCACCTGAGCTGTAGCCGTCAGCAGGCATGACGGAGACTGCGATGGAGTTGTACATATTGAATCGGCTGAGCACCTCGGCACCGTAGACGCGCTTGAGGGAAATGAACTGGCTGAGAGGAGCCATATCGCCATTATTCATACGTACGAACATCGAGTTGAGCGAAGCCTCATCCTGACGTGCAGTAGGCTCGGCCTCAATCATTACCTTGTAAATCTTAGAGAAACGGTTGAAGTCGGAGACATACGAACCGCCATAGTAGCTACCAAGGCAAGAGAGGACAGTAGCGGGGGATACGCCAGCGCGCTTACACTTGGCAGCATCGACATCGACTTGCCACATAGGGAAGTTTAGCGCGAAGGTGGAGTATGCCATCGAGATTTCGGGACGCTGGTTGAGGGCACCCATATACTGGAGGGCGTAATTGTAGAAAGTGGTGATGTCGCCACCATTCTTATCCTGGAGATTGAGGTCGATAGAGTTACCCGTACCGTAGCCAGGAATCATACCAGGGCTCATTGCGAATACGGAAGCATCCTTGATGTCAGCTGTGCGAGCATAGACCTGACCAATGATAGCAGTTGCGCTCTGGCTTGCATCGGTACGCTCACTCCAGTTCTTGAGTCGGACGATCATCATACCGGCAGAAGTAGAGACACCAGAGATAAGGCCGTAACCAGAAGTCTGGGAAACTGTCTCAACGCCTGGAATTGACTGAACACGCTTACCAACCTCGTCAACAATATCGGCAGTGGTGCGCAGAGAGCTACCAGAAGCAGTAGTGACATTAATCATTACCATACCCTGGTCCTCATTGGGCACGAGACCAGTCTTGGTGCGACCCATAAGGAAGACGAGGAGCACCATCGAGAGGCCGAGGATGACAACGGAAATCTTCTTGCGCTGGATAAAGAATTGGACTGAGACCTTATATTTCTTCTGAAGGCCAGCAAAACCAGCATTGAAAGACTTGCCAAATCTGCCCCAGAAACCAGTCTTCTCCTCATCCTTACCCGGCTTGAGCAGAATGGCGCAGAGCGCAGGAGTCATAGTAAGTGCCTGGATTGCAGAGATACCGACGGCGGCTGCCATGGTAAGACCGAACTGGCGATAGAAGACGCCCGAAGTGCCACCCATAAAGGAGACAGGGATAAACACCGCCATAAAGACGAGAGAGGAGGTGATGACCGCACCCGAGATGCCCTTGATTGCATCATTGGCAGCCATATGGCTACTGTTGTAACCGATATCGAACTTAGCTTGGACGGCCTCGACCACTATGATGGCATCATCCACGACGGTACCAATCACAAGCACGAGGGCGAAGAGGGTGATAAGGTTGAGCGAGAAGTCCGCCACATACATAAAGGCGAACGTACCGACAAGCGACACAATGATACCCACCAATGGGATGAGTGCCGCACGGGGGCTCTGGAGGAAGAGGAGCACGACAACGATGACGAGCACGATAGCCTCGAAGAGAGTCTTGACGACCTCGTGGATAGAGGCGTAGAGGAAGTCGTTCGTGTTGTTGATGACATCAATCTGAAGACCCTTCGGAAGGCTTGCCTTTGCCTCGTTGAGGAACTTGTCGATGTTGTTGTTGACCTCGGTGGCGTTGGAGCCTGCGGTTTGGAATACGAGGACCGAGCAACCAGGGTGTCCATTAACCTTACCTGTGTAAGAGTAGGAGTCCTTACCGAGCTCGCAACGTGCTACATCCTTGAGGCGGAGCACATTGCCATCGGCCTTAGAACTGATAACCATCTCACCGAACTCCTCTGGAGTAACGAGACGACCCTTATAACGCATGGTGTACTGGTAGGTCTCGGTAGAGTTCTCACCGAAGGCGCCAGTAGGAGCCTCAATATTCTGCTCAGAGAGAACCGCAGTGATGTCAGAAGGGACGAGACCGTACTGAGCCATCTTGGCGGGATCCATCCATATACGCATGGTGTAGGTACCACCAAGGACAACGAGGTCACCGACACCCGAGATACGCTTAACCTCAGGCTTGATATTGATGTCGAGGTAGTTGGAGATGAAGTTCTCGTCGTAAGAATCATCGGGAGAAGAGAGGGAGAAGACCTGAAGCATGGAGGTCTGACGCTTGGTAGTAGTGACGCCGACCTGCGTAACGGCCGAAGGCAACTGGCTGGTAGCCGTAGAGACCTTGTTCTGGACGTTGACCGCATTCATGTCGGGGTCGGTACCCTGCTTGAAGTAGACCGTGATGGTAACCGAGCCAGAGTTGGAGGCCTGGCTGGTCATGTAGGTCATATTCTCGACGCCGTTGATAGCCTCCTCAAGAGGGGAGATAACGGACTTCTGAAGGGTCTCGGAGTTAGCACCGTAATAAGTGGTGCGGACCATAACCGTAGGAGGCGCGATGTCAGGGAACTGCTCAACCGGGAGGCTGAACATGCCGATGATGCCCGCAATGACGATGACGATAGAGATCACCGACGAGAGGATGGGGCGCTCCGTGAATGTACGAAGATTCATATCTGTGATTTAAACCGTCTGTTTATTAGTTCTTAGCAGCGATAGGCGTACCCTCGCGGAGAAGACCTACACCCTCGGCAACGATGACGTCACCCTCGTTGAGGCCACTGTTGACGATGTAGCTTACACCGCCATCGATGCGGGTAACAGTAACCTGCTTGGCAGAAGCCTTGCCGTCTACAATCTCATAAACGAAGACCTTATCCTGGACCTCGAAGGTTGCAGCCTGCGGGATTACGATAACACCCTTAGCATCACGGCTGATGATGACGTTGCCGCTGGTGCCGGAGAGGAGAAGACCGTCGGGGTTGGGGAAATTAGCGCGGAGCTGAGCCGTGCCAGTAGACTGATCGATGACGCCAGAGATGCTCTCGATGCGACCCTTCTGGTTGTAAAGGCTGTCGTCGGAGAGGCGGAGACTAATCTCAGGCATGTTCTTGAGAGCCTTCTCGGTGCTGCCATACTGACGGGTGAGCGAGAGAATCTGGTTCTCGTTCATCGAGAAGTAAACATACATCTGCTTGTTGTCAGATACAGTGGTGAGAGGAGTCTGCATAGAGGGGCTGACGAGAGCGCCAACACGGTAGGGGAGTACGCCTACTACGCCGTCGGACGGGCTCTTAACCTCGGTATAAGAGAGGCTGTTCTGAGCATTGACGAGCTGAGCGTTGGCCTGGGCCTGCGCAGCCTTGGCAGAAAGGAGGGTATTCTCGGCGGTAAGGAGATCGTAGTCGGAGACGACGTTCTTCTCGCGGAGGGTCTTCTTGCTGTCATAAGAAAGTTGAGCCTGGGCTACTTGAGCCTTGGCAGCCTCGACGTTGGCCTTTGCCGTTTCGAGAGCCGCGCGATAGGGGACTTGATCAATGATGAACATCACCTGACCCTTGCGGACCTTGTCGCCCTCGGAGACGCGGAGCTCGGTAAGAGTGCCGGAGACCTGAGGCATGACGGAGACATCCTGGCAGCCGCGGATGGAAGCTGAATAAGTGTCAGTGACGCTTTGGTCCTGCTTCTGAGCAGTGATGGTGGCGTATTGCGAGACGGGGCGCTGCTGCTGCTCCTGCTGGCAAGACGTTGTCAGGAGAGCCATGGCGGCGAAGGCCATGGTGCTGATGTTGACGAAGTGTTTCTTTTGCATAGTTGTCTATCTGTGTTACCTATATTTTTTCACGCGGCAAAGTTCACCATTTTTTGGATTAGTATAATTTGCTATATTTGCTGTGTCTTGTGCAATATAGGAACTCAAACATATAAAAATTGTCAATAATTCACCCTTTGTAATGCAATTTGCGAATTTATGTAAAACTCAATACCTAAAATGAGTTTTCTGAGGCATAATTCACAGAAAATAAAGGTTAACGATACAGACGAAACATATGAACACAATACGTGAATACAAGCTACCCGAAGGCACTCCTTTCCTGGCCACCTCAGAATTGCACTTCGAGCCCATGGAGGAGTCTATCCACATAGAGGATGTAAGCTTCACGATTTGCACAGCGGGAGCCGCCATAGTCGAGATAGACATGCAGACTCACGAGCTGCACCCTCAGACAGAAATGATACTCATGCCAGGCTCACTCTTGAGGGTAATCAGCGTATCGCCCGACTTCAGGTGCACCGAGCTCATCTGCTCACAACGTTTCATATTCAACATGGGGATGCGCCCCGACCCCGACTTCATCAAGTTCCTGCGCTTCAACCCGGCGGCAGACATAGACCCAGAAGGTTTCGAGACACTCTCGACGCACTTCTATGCCCTGGCCATAGACCTCTGCAAACATGCCGACAGCAAACACGCAGTAGAGAAAATGCGCCACCTTGTGCAATTCTACATGCTCAGCATCAGCGAGTTGACATTCGATAAATGGAGAGATGCCAACTCCGTACAAACCAATCGCCAAACCGACCTGTTCCGCCAATTCATAAGCCTCGTGCACGACAATGCGCAGACGCGCCACGAAGTGGAGTGGTACGCCGACCAATTGGCCGTGACGCAACGATACCTCTGCCAGATTTGCCAAAACAAGAACGCCACCCCAAAAGCCGTAATAGACGAACACATAATACACATGGCAAAGGAGATGCTCCACTCGACGGATATGACAGTCCAAGAGATAACGGCCAGCCTCAACTTTGCCGACCAATCCGTCTTCGCACGCTTCTTTAAGCGCAAGACCGGCGTCAGCCCTATTGAGTGGCGGAAGAAAGTCAGGTGAGGGTTACTCTTCGACTTTCCGCCAACCAGTAATGCCACCGCCGAGGTCGTCAAGTTCAATGGCAAGACCACAAACCTTACGATCCGAATGTAAGAAGGGAGCAAGATATTGGTTTGTAACCATTTGCCGAGCCGCCGCATCCAGACCTCCGTTTTTCTTCAATTTAAGTTCTATCACGTATATGAACTTAAGGGAAGTAGCTACCATATCTATGCGGCCCGTAGCCAGCATATGTTCAACCTCAACATTCAAACCTATGGCGTTGAGTA
>CAVGTO010000009.1:8772-12613 GCA_963631865.1 Eggerthellaceae bacterium | reverse complement strand
GTCCTTATATCGGAATTTTCAATAAGAGCCGGAAGAACGAATCCATACAAAGTCCGCCGCACCTCACCATTAGGGAAGCCGAGAGTATACACGCCATCATCATAGCTTTTAATAGTCAGATAACCAGATTGATACAAGAAGAGTTCTGGGCGGCCTATCGTTATGTCAGAAGTTTCAAGGACACGCCTATCAACAGAACAATTATCGAAATTTTGAAGCCTAAGTTCCATCGCCCCGATAAATTTAGGGAGTAATGCAGTGGCTCCTGATGCTGCCCAATAATCGTTTATATCCTTCTGACTAAATGCGTAAACAAGATTAAACGGATTGTAGATGTCCGCTATGCATTTACGAGAGAAGTGATAACCATCGTAGTTTTCCTTCAGTCTCGCAAGAGTCTCGTCTTTCGTCCACCCATTCTCGTCTGCCATTGCCTCGACCTCTGGAGCAAAATTATTCAGCATCTCCGGCTCACTTATGCCGCATAGACATTCGTATTGAGGGTCAAAACTCAAATTGACGATGTTATTGAGAGACGAGAATAATGAGATTTGAGTGAACTTTGCCACACCAGTTATGAACACAAAGTGAATCATAGCGCCGTCAGCCTTTAGGATCGCAAACACGTCACGATATGCGGCGGCACACTTTTCATGCTCTTCCGTTCCCCAAGAATGCAGCAATGGATAGTCGTACTCGTCCACAAGAATGACCACACGCCGTCCTGAGACTCGGTAAGCCGCCGCTATAATGTCGTGGAATCTTCTTTGGAAAGGGCGGCCCGCGGCGCCTTCTATTTCATATTTCGATTCACTTTCGCAAAATACAGAGTCGAGGCAGGACTGCAGACCATCCAAAGTCTCCCCCGATTTGCTCATATCAAACCGTATGACGGGGCGGACGGTCCACTCATTCTCCAAATCCATAATTTGAAGGCCTTCAAAAAGTTCTTTTCGGCCTTCAAAATAGCATTGAAAAGTGTCCACCAGAAGAGACTTACCAAAACGCCGAGGACGACTCAGATAATTGTACGCATATCCTCTGTTTGCAATATTCCATACGAGGTCAGTCTTATCCACATACAAATACCCCTTCTCTCTGAGGACAGAGAAGTTCTGTATGCCGACTGGGAGACGGCGCATAGGCTCATTAATCTGCTGCATAGTATGCGTATGGAATAACTATCTCCAACAAAGATAATAATTTTCCATTCTCATAGCACTACCGCCGTTCACGGCGACGATATACAAAAAAAACGCCTCAATCAGAAGATTGAGACGTTTGAGCTAAGAAGCTAGAGGTCGGTGGCGGATTCGAACCGCCGTGGACGGTTTTGCAGACCGTAGACTAAGCCACTCATCCAACCGACCGTGTTTTTGTTGCTTTGCCTTAGCGAGTACAAAAGTAGAACATTTTTCTTAATGCGCAAAAAGTGGAGCAGAAAAAATTTTGAGGTTAAGAATTCATTGCCGCTTTTTTCGCACCGATATCCGTGAAATACAGAGACTTTGCACTGGAGAAAATCTTATAAAAAAAAATCCCTCTCAAAATCTCAGATGCGATTTTGAGAGGGAATGTTTTTATAGAAATCTCTTAGATTACTTAGCTGCCTTTGCCCAGCTGTCTTTGAGACCTACAGTCTTGTTGAAGACGGGGTGACCTGCAGTCTTGCTGTCGGGGTCTACATTGAAGTAGCCGATGCGCTGGAACTGGAGGTAGGTGAGAGGCTTCTGCTCGGCTGCGAACTCCTCGACGTAGCAATCTGTGATGGTGTGCAACGAGTCGGGGTTGATAATCTGCTTCATGGCCTCGACGGGCTCACACTTCTGCTCGTCGATGATGGCGGCCATGGCGTCGCGAGGGTTCTCGACTTTCCAAAGACGATCGTAGAGACGGACCTCAGCCTTGACGCAATGGTCGGCGCTGAGCCAATGGAGCGTGCCTTTAACTTTGCGATCAGCGCCAGGGAGACCGCTGCGGCTCTCGGGATCGTACTCGCAATAGATTTCCTCAATCTCGCCCTTATCGTTCTTCCTGCAGCCCGTGCACTTTACGATGTATGCATTCTTGAGGCGGACTTCACCGCCCGGAGTCATACGGAAGAACTTCTTGGGAGCATCTTCCATAAAGTCGTCGCGCTCCATCCAGAGCGTACGGCTGAAAGCAATCTGGTGGTTGCCTTCCTCGGGAGCCTCGGGATTGTTCTGAGCATCCATCATCTCAACCTTGTCCTCGGGATAGTTGGTCACAATGAGCTTGACAGGATTGAGGACAGCGGAGACACGGGTAGCACGCTTATTGAGGTCCTCGCGTACGGCACTCTCGAGAAGAGAGAACTCGTTGAGGGCGTCGAAAGTGGTGTAGCCAATCTTATCGATGAAGCTGATGATAGACTGAGGACTGTAGCCACGGCGACGGAAAGCGCAGATGGTCGGCATACGGGGGTCGTCCCAGCCAGAGACGAGACCGTTCTTGACGAGAGCAAGCAGATTGCGCTTACTCATAAGGGTATAGCTCAAGTTGAGCTTATTGAACTCGGTCTGACGCGGACGGTTGTCGCTCAAATCCTCACCACGGGTCTCCTTGAGCCAATCCACGAAGAGGTCGTAGAGCGGACGGTGGACAACGAACTCGAGAGTGCAAAGGGAGTGGGTTACGCCCTCGAAATAGTCACTCTGGCCATGGGCGAAGTCATACATTGGGTATGCGTTCCACTTGTTGCCAGTGCGGATATGAGGAACGTTGAGGACGCGGTAGATAATCGGGTCACGGAAATGCATATTGGGGTTCGCCATGTCAATCTTGGCACGGAGGACCATCTTGCCGGGCTCCATCTTGCCGCTATTCATCTGCTCGAAGAGGGCGAGGCTCTCCTCGACAGGGCGATTGCGGAATGGGCTCTCTGTGCCAGGCTGCGTAGGTGTGCCCTTCTGCTCGGCAATCTGCTCGGCAGTCTGCTCATCTACATAAGCCTTGCCGCGCTTGATGAGCTCAACGGCGAAGTCCCAAAGCTGCTGGAAATAGTCGGAGGCGTAATATATGTTGCCCCACTTGAAGCCGAGCCACTGGATGTCCTCCTTGATGGCCTCGACGTACTCAGTGCCCTCCTTGGTTGGGTTGGTATCGTCGAGACGAAGGTTGCAGACACCGTTATATTTCTGAGCCACGCCGAAATCGAGGGCGATGGCCTTGGCATGGCCAATGTGGAGGTAGCCGTTGGGTTCTGGCGGGAAACGGGTTTGGACACGTCCCCCGTTCTTGCCAGCCTTGAGGTCGGCTTCGATCTTCTGTATGATGAAATTGCCCTGACTTTCAGTCTTTTCTTCGGGCTCAACGCTATTCGTATTCATCTTTCGTAGGATAGGTTATATTACAAATCCAAAGTTAGTCAGAAATTTTGTATCTTGGCAACTGGTTCGGCGGCCGTTGGAATAAATTAGCACAAAGCGATGCCAATGGTTGAAATTTACACACCCGCACACCGACACACTACCCTATTCTCTAAAAACAATAATCTGACAATGAAGACGACAATCGAGATTCGCGGCCTTCGCATCTACTCTCACCACGGATGCTACGAAGAGGAGCGCCGAGTCGGCACTAATTTCATAATCGACGCCGACTTAGAGGTCGACGCCACCCGAGCGGTGCACACCGACAACGTGGCCGACGCCCTTAACTACGTGGACGTATGCCAGACCATTGCCGAGGTAATGAAGAGACCGCACCACATACTTGAAGCCCTCGTCGCAGACACAATCGTTTTCTTCCGCGAGAGATACGCCCACAAAGGCCTTGTCGGTGGATGGCTGCGCATCTCAAAAGTAAACCCGCCTATAGG
>CAVGTO010000009.1:0-8712 GCA_963631865.1 Eggerthellaceae bacterium | reverse complement strand
CCTATAGGACTTGAACTCGACTCTGTCGGTGTCAAGACTTTCTTTACCATTGGCGAGGCGGAAAGTGAGAAATAAAAGACAAGCAACTTTACTGCATCGTCCCACTGACAAACACGGACAGACACAGATTTTGCAAGCGGATAAAACAGACAACGAGGCTAAGGATAAAATCACCCTTAGCCTCGTTGTTTGTTTTATCCGCTATTATTTCACAGAAGGTTCAGCCGCTTCGACCGGCTTCTCATCCTCACCAAAGATTCCACTTATATCGTTGTGGAAGAAGAGAATGAGGCAAGCAATGCCCACGCATATGGCAGAGTCGGCAATGTTGAAGACAGGGCTGAAGAATAGGAAATGCGTACCGCCTACAAACGGGAACCAGTCTGGATACCAACCATCAACAAGCGGGAAGAACAACATATCGACAACCTTGCCATGGAGCCACGTGCCATATCCACCGGCTTCAGGGAAAAGCGTTGCCACCTGGCCATAAGAGGAATCGAAAATCACGCCATAGAACACGGAGTCGATGATATTGCCGATTGCGCCAGCCAAGACAAGCGACACGCACGCGACGAAACCCGGACGGGCTGACTCGTCGCCACGACGGCAAAGCTTGACAAGATACCAGCCGATGACGGCAATGGCGCAGAGACGGAAGAGCGAAAGGGCAATCTTGCCCCAGCTACCAGCAAGCTGCATACCGAAGGCCATACCGTTGTTCTCAACGAAATGGAGACGGAACCAGTCGCCCAGCACACTGACCTCCTCACCAAGCTCGAAATGCGTCTTAATGTAAATCTTGAAAGCCTGATCGATAATAAGGACGGCGGCAATAACCGCGACAGCTATCTTAGAATTGCGTGTCAAAATCTTCTAACCGTATCTTTTGTTGTTGTTCTTCTGAACGAAGAAAGGGTACGAGGGTCCGGCCAAGAGCCGAGCTCCGTACCCTTCTATAAAATATCACTTGCCACAGAAAAGAGAAGAGAGTTTTATCCCCACATCCCGGCAAAGCTAATGATCGTGGAAAAATCCGAGGGCAAACCCTTACCGCCTTTTGAGCAGAACCTCTTCAGACCGCCGGCGGCACCATTGGAGCGAACCGCCCAAAAGCACCGGGGAAGTTTCCCGCAACTGCAGGAAGCGAACTTAGGATCTCAAGAGAGAGGAAGCCCCCTTCAGTGCCCCCTACCCTTTTCCTTGGCCTCGATAGAGAGAGTGGCGTGAGGCACAGCGCGGAGACGCTCCTTGGGGATGAGCTTACCCGTCTCGCGGCAGATGCCGTATGTCTTGTTCTCGATGCGGACGAGAGCAGCCTGAAGGTTCGCAATGAACTTCTGTTGGCGCTCGGCCATACGGCAGGCCTCCTCTTTAGTGAGCAGGCTCTGACCCTCCTCGAGAGCGTGGAACGTGGGCGACGTGTCTTGGGTGTCGTTCACATCGCCATGCGTAATCTCGTTGCGATAGACTTCGAAGTCGCGCTTAGCTTTTTCGAGTTTTTCGAGGATAATCTCCTTAAACTCTTGGAGTTCCTCATCAGAGTAACGAGTCTTTTCGGCCATAGTGAATAAGAGCTAATAGAGTTATTGAGCTACAAGCCAAAAGTAGGAGCGCAGCCGGGGAGGAAGCGCGGGCTCAGCTTTCGCTTTCGCCGTAGTGTGAAAGTGTGAGATATTAAGATTGCGCCCGCAGAGCCGGATGGCGGAGCGGGCGCAAAACATTGCTATACCTTCTTGACGGAGACAAGGAGCGAGAGATCGTCGTCGAGCTCTACGCTCTGAGCATTGTCGGCAGTGAGGCTGGCGTCAACGGCCACCGAGGTGGCGAGAGTCTGGCTGGCGATGTAGTCGGCGTAGTCGCGAACGGCCTCGTCGGTCTGCTCGTTGGGCTGAATCTTGACGGTAATCTTGTCGGTAACGTCGAAGCCAGAGTCCTTGCGGATGTTCTGGATACGGTTGATGAACTCGCGGGCGATACCCTCCTTGCGGAGCTCGGGGCTAACCTCGATATCGAGAGCCACGGTAAGGCTGCCTTCGTTGGCCACGAGCCAGCCCGGGATATCCTCGGAGATGACCTCAGCATCGCCGGTCTCGATGGAGACGGGCTCACCAGCCACCGTGAGAGCAAACTTTCCGTCGCGCTCGAACTGGGCGATGTCGTGGGTAGTCATCTTGGTCATCTCGGCGGCGATGCCCTTCATGAGTTTGCCATACTTGGGGCCGAGAGCCTTGAAGTTGGGCTTAATCCTCTTCTTGAGGATGCCGTCGTCCTCGGTGACAAACTGGAGCTCCTTGACATTGACCTCCGTGAGGATAAGATTCTTGATAGAGTTAACTTGCTCCTTGAAAGTCTCGTCAGAAGCCGGCACCATAATCTTTGCGAGGGGCTGACGGACTTTGATGTTGACCTTGCGGCGAAGGGCGAGAATCATGCTCGAAAGGCTCTGTGCATAACCCATACGCTCCTCAAGTGGCTTATCGACAAGCGAAGAGTCGGATGCGGGCCACTCGGCGAGGTGGACGGTCTTGGTCTGGTCGCCCATAAGGTCGCGGTAGATGCGGTCCGTGATGAACGGAGCGATAGGAGCGGCCATGACGACAACCTTCTGGAGGCACTCGAAGAGGGTCTGATAAGCGGCGAGCTTGTCGCGATCCATCGTGCCGCCCCAAAAACGCTTGCGGTTGAGACGCACGTACCAGTTGGAGAGGTTCTCCATAACGAAGTCCTGGATAGCACGGCCGGCGCGGGTGGGCTCGTAGCTCTCCATGGCGTCGGAGACCTCGGCCACGAGACTGTTGAGGAGAGAGATAATCCAACGGTCGATTTCAGGACGCTCACAAACAGGCACCTGAGGCTCAGTGCCCGTAAAGCCGTCGATATTGGCGTAGAGGGCGAAGAATGAGTAGGTGTTGTAGAGAGTGCCGAAGAACTTACGGCGGACCTCGTCGACGCCAGCGACGTCGAACTTGAGGTTGTCCCAAGGCTGAGCATTGGTAATCATATACCAGCGCAATGGGTCGGGACCGTATTTCTCGATGACCTCGAAAGGATCTACGGCATTGCCAAGACGCTTACTCATCTTGTTGCCATTCTTATCGAGGACGAGACCATTGGAGATGACGTTCTTGAAAGCAACGCTGTCGAAGCACATTGTGGCGATGGCGTGGAGGGTGAAGAACCAACCACGGGTCTGGTCGACGCCCTCGGCGATGAAGTCGGCCGGGAACATGTCGGTAGGCTTAGCCTTGCCGTCGACAGGGAAGAGGTCTTTGTGCTCGAAGGGGAAGTGCTGCTGAGCGTAAGGCATCGAGCCGCTGTCGAACCAAACGTCGACGAGATCAGGCTCACGATGCATAGGCTTGCCGCTCTTGGATACGAGGACTACGCCATCGATATACGGGCGGTGGAGATCGACATTGGTCGGGTCGTAGTTAGCGGACGAGAAGTCGCCAACCTTGAACTTCTTATAAGGATTCTCGGCCATCACGCCGGCGGCTACAGACTTCTCAATCTCTGCCATGAGCTCTTCCATAGAGCCGATGCAGATTTCCTCTTTGCCATCCTCGGTACGCCAGATAGGCAGAGGAGTGCCCCAGAAACGCGAACGGCTGAGGTTCCAATCCTGAAGGTTCTCGAGCCAGTTGCCAAAGCGGCCGGAGCCTGTGTAAGATGGCTTCCAGTTGATGGTGTTATTGAGCTCGATGAGGCGATCCTTGACAGCTGTGGTCTTGATGAACCACGAGTCAAGAGGATAGTAGAGGACGGGCTTGTCGGTACGCCAGCAGTGAGGATAGCTGTGGACGTGCTTAGCGATCTTGAAGCACTTGTTCTCGGCCTTGAGCTTCATGCAGATGTCGAGATCGAGTGTGGGAGCGTCGGCGGCGAGGCTATCGTCGTAGGCGTTCTTCACGAAGCGGCCAGCGAACTCATTGTAAGCCTCAGCATTGACGAACTTTGCGAAATACTCGGGGTCGAGTTCGTCTGCCGTGGCGAAGCGGCCACGCTTGTCGACCATAGGCATTTGTTTACCGTCCTTATCGATAAACATAAGGGGCACAATGCCGTAGTTGCGAGCCACACGCGCGTCATCGGCGCCAAAGTTGGGCGCGATGTGCACGATGCCGGTACCATCGGAAGTAGTAACGTAGTCACCCGAGATGACCTCGAATGCCTTGCCATCGGGTTTAGCGAACGGCAGGAGTTGCTCGTACTTGATGCCGATGAGGTCCTTGCCGGAGAACTCGGCGATGACAGAGAAGGGAATCTTCTTGTCGCCAGCCTTGTACTCGTCGAAACCATTGTCCTTCATCTCCATATCGAAGTAAGAAGGCACGAGATCCTTGGCGAGGACAACAGCTTCGGGCTGACCGCTGTAAGGGTTGAAAGTCTTGATGAACTGGTAGTCAATCTTCTCGCCTACGCAGAGGGCCGTGTTGGAGGGGAGAGTCCAAGGCGTGGTGGTCCAAGCGAGGATGTAGACGGGGAGGCCGGCAGCTTGAGCAAAGAGGCTCTCGCTCTTGGCATCGCGGATGACAGAGAACTGAGCCGTGACGGTGGTATCCTTGACATCGCGATAGCAACCGGGCTGGTTGAGCTCGTGGCTGGAGAGGCCGGTGCCTGCTGCAGGCGAATATGGCTGGATGGTGTAGCCCTTGTAGAGGAGACCCTTGTCGTAGAGACGCTTAAGGAGCCACCAGCAGCTCTCGATGTAACGATTGTCGTAAGTAATGTAAGGGTCGGTCATATCGACCCAGTAGCCCATCTTGTCGGTAAGGTCGGACCAGAGGTCGATGTACTTCATGACCTCGCGGCGGCATGCGGCGTTGTACTCGTCGACGGAAATCTTGCCGCCGATGTCCTCCTTGGTGATGCCGAGCATCTTCTCGACGCCGAGCTCAACGGGGAGACCGTGGGTATCCCAACCGGCCTTGCGCTCTACGCGGAAACCCTTCTGGGTCTTATAACGGCAGAAGGAGTCCTTGATGGTGCGGGCCATGACGTGGTGAATGCCAGGCTTGCCGTTTGCCGAAGGCGGGCCGTCGTAGAATACGTAGTTGGGGTGGCCTTCGCGCTCCTTGAGGCAGTTGCGGAATGCGTCCTCTCGCTTCCACTGCTCGAGGATCTCTTTGCTGGCCTGCGTAAGGTCCAGGCCTTTGTATTCGGCAAATCTCTTGCTCATTGTAAGTTATGGGTTGAAAGTCCTTGGCGTGCTTTGCTCCGTCATTTTCGGAGTTGCGGACGACAGCCGCCACGCTCTAAGGGCGTGCGAATTTAGGAAAAAAAAGGGAGTTTGTCAATGTGGCGTATGAAAATGGGGTTACGCTCAAGTGTCAAGCTTTGAAATCCGTTTTAATTTAATTTACGGGAATTGCTATATGGGTTCCGAAGTTGGCACATTCTCAATTGTTCAGCAAGCCGTTGACCAATTTAAGAGGAGAACAACGCCTTTGTTAACACACAACACAACTCCATAATATATCAGCAAGAAAACGCCCCGTCTAAATTGGCCAACAAGCTGTTGACCAATTTAGACGGGGCAGTTCATTTGCTTAGTAAGAACTACCTTTTCCCTCGGAAAAAGAGCTTCATAATCTCGGCAGCCTCAGCTTCGCGGACACCGGAAACGACTTCAGTCTTGGGATGCAGGGGCGACGGGGAGAGGCGGGCATAACCACGTCGCTCATCGGAAGCGCCATAGACAATACGGCCAATCTGAGCCCAGGCGAGGGCACCGGCGCACATGGTGCATGGTTCCACAGTCACATAGAGCGTGCAATCATTAAGGTACTTAGCGCCAAGGCTCTGGGCGGCGGCGGAGATGGCTAGGATCTCGGCATGTGCCGTGACGTCGCCAAGTCGCTCTGTCTCGTTATGTCCGCGACCTATGACCTTGTCGGCGCAGACAACCACGGCGCCGATGGGGATTTCGCCCTCACGCTCGGCGAGACGAGCCTCCTTGAGAGCCTCGGCCATCCAGACTTCGTCGGCTATCATAGGCGTCGGTTATTTGCGTTTGCTCTTAGGTTGTTTGCCATACTTGCGGGCGTAGGCATCGTTGTTGAAAGCCTTGGTGGAGAAGTCTACATGGATATCCCAGTTCTGACGGACGGTAACCTTCTGCATGTAGTAAATAAGTTGCTCAGGCTGACGGCGTTCGGCAAAGTTGCCTGTGGTCCATTTGCCATCGTGGTTGTCATCCACAAGGATGCGAATCATGTAGTCGGCAGGCTTGAGGTATTTGAAGCCGGCTTTGCCATTGGCCTTGAGGTAGTTTTGGCGGATCACGACACCTTTGGCGTTTGTTATCTGCAAGAGGGCGTTGGCAGGTACCGAATCTACATCAATGTACAGTGTGCCATACTTATCGAGGTCGGTAACCTTGACAGATTGGGAGATGCGGTCGTTCCACTTGCCATAAATGTCGTACACGCTGGCGGAGTCTATCTCAATCCTGTATTCCGCACCAGGTTGCCACTTGATCTTCAGAGCCTTATGGCAGATATCCACGGTATCGTCTACAGCAGTATACGCCACTGGCTTATAGACGGTATCCTCCTTTATCGAGAGACGCACGGAGTCCCAAGCAAAAGAGCCGAAAGGCGTAGGAGAGAATATGCCGAGCTCGCCATATGGGGCGACGGAACCCGAAACCTTCATCTTGAGAAGCTCTATTTTCGGAGCCTCATCCTCTTGCTTCTTCTTGCGACGGCGCTTATTGTCGGCCTCCTTGGCTTTGCGCTCGAAGTGCCACTCCTTGAGGGTGTCAATCTGATCCACCAATTGCCCGATGGAGTCCTTTACGAGGTAATTGACGGAGAGGACGACGGAGTCCTTTTTCCATATAGCGGTATCGGTCATCCAAACGGTGACGGTATCGTTCGTCGGGCTGTATTGATTTACGGAGAGGCCAGTCTCGCCATCGTGACCGACAAAAGAGATCTTCGGGCGGCGGACCATGGGCTTGTTGAGGATTATGCGAACCTTATTGCGGTCCTTGCGCTCATCGACGCTGATATACTGGTCATAGTTGTCCTCATCGAAAGCGAAGAGCTTCAGAGAGTCGGGCGTGTAGGTCAGCGTATCGCGGAGGATGGGGGTATAGTAATAGTGGATAGTGTCGTTGAGGACATACGTGGAGTCCGTTTGGACGCTGTCGGCCACTTGACGAATCTCCCAAGAGGGAGAGACGTGGCGCCCGAGCCAAGCTATTTTCTCGCCAGCCTGGTCGAAGAGGAAATTGCGGTTCTGGTCGTCGAGAGCGTAAACATCATATTCGTGGCCGGCAGGCACGTTCTTTATTGCGAAGCGACCTTGGTCGTCGGTCTTGGCCACACGGATAGGCATGGTGCGGGTGAAAGCCGTGTCTGTAAGGTTCTCGTGGAGGAGGACGTAGATGCCACTGACGGGGAGGATGGTCTGGGCATCATACACGTTGCCGGAGATCATCATAGAGTCGGTGCTCTCGCCCGTCGAGAACGAGAATGTAAAGTTCTGATATATATTACCTTCGTTGAGGTCGGAGAGGCAGTCGGCGAAGTCGAGGGTGTATGTCGTGGCGGGGAGGAGTTTCTCCTCTTCGTCGAAGGTCACCTTAACCTGCTTGCCGTGGGCCTCGACTCGCGGTTTCTTGGCCGTCGGGGGGCTCATGACGAACTTTTTGTCGGCATCTTTCAGCTGCACATTCTCGTCGAAGACGATTGTCACAGACTTGCCGTCGAAGTTGTTGGAGCCCGGGGCGGGAGTTGACGAGAGCATCACGGGAGGCTTGCGGTCTCGCGGGCCGCCAGAGGGCGTACCGGGATTTGCGCACCCCCACACGAGGGCGGCGAGGGCGAGGCAAGGCGCCGCGATGCGGCCTAATATGTTAGTTTGTTTCAAGACTCTTCGGTTTGTATCTTGCGCGAAGATAGGGAATATTTTCGGAGAGAACAGAAAAAGAAGCCCCCACCGACCACATAAGCAGTCAGTGAGGCACAGCACAAAATATGTGAATCTTAATCTGTTATACCAACAGAATTCAAAGCCGCCTTAATAGCTAATGCCATATGATAAGCCAATAAAGGAGGTACGGCATTACCAATCATCTTATAGCCCATATTGACATCATTATAGATGAACCTGTAGTCATCTGGGAAACTCTGCACCCTTGCAACTTCACGGACTGACATACGGCGATAAAGGGACTCAGAACCTTTTGCAAACGCAAAATGCTCACCATCGATACGAACCATCTTTGGGGCCTGCGGATGCAACTGGCACTGACGTCCACTCGCCTGCACAGTAAAACCGGGTTCGTCCCAAGAACGCACACGGTTTCGAGACATAAATATTGGGGAGAAAGAGCCTACAAAATACTCATGGTTAGGCACTTTGCATGCATTCCCATTGGTCTTATTCTTGTCGAGTGCGGGAATAGCACTATCTTGCAAATCCCATATAGCATCACGAAGAGTCGGCCTTTTGCCTGTAGGCTTTGGGTACAGGAAACCCTTGATGCCCAAATCCTTTCGGAACCCAACATAGAAAATCCTATCTCTATCCTCAGGAACATCAAAATCGTTTGCATTAAGCATCTTAAGGTTCACATCATACCCTACTTTTTCAAAAAGCAGAAGAATAGAATTGACAGCATCCTTATTACGCTGCGCCAACATAACAGTCCACGATGGATTTTCACGAGAGAAAACGACGTCACGCACGTCACCGCCC
>CAVGTO010000008.1:21781-40185 GCA_963631865.1 Eggerthellaceae bacterium | reverse complement strand
GTATTAAACTGTTTATTGATAAGAGGCCTCGCGAAGAGGTATAGCGGACAAGGTTACGCAAACGTTTTCGCAAGACGACGTAAAGTTATGAGAAAGTGTTTAAAATCAAAAACGCAAACGACTTATTTGTATTTATTTTCTAATATGTTCAGTGAATTGGAGAGTTTTATGGGGTGATTGGGATGTGTTGGCAAACGGAAAGACCTCCCCCGGCGCCTATATAATTATACAATAAGGTGTCGGGGGAGGTGGATGTGTGTTTGTTAGTCTAGTTGCCGCGGGGGGTTAGAAGTCGCGGTATTGCGGATTTTTGCGAGAGTCCACGGCTATGCATTCCATCTCGATGAGCCATGTCGGGCGGCAGACGGGAGCGAGTGTAAGGACGTAAGGCGTATTGGGGAACTTCTCGGCGAACATATGGCTCACGATGTCGTAGTCCGCCATATCGCGGAGATAGACAACGATTTGCATAACGTCGGAGAAATTCATGCCACCTTCCTCAAGGAGTTTCTCGACATTCTCCCACATGCGGAGAGTCTGACGGCGGATATCACCTATATAGAGGACATTGCCTTTGTTGTCGATGGAGGCGGTGCCAGAGATATAGATATGTCCGCGGTCGCCATACTCCACGAGGGTGCCGCGCTCGAAGGTCACGCCATACTCGATGGTCTTATTGAGATGCGAAAGGGCGTAGAGATACCTTTGCTGCTGGGGCTCGAAGCCTACAAGGGAATATGTGCCGAGCTGGATGATAGCCTTAGGATCCGCAGGGAGGCCGCCGATACCGGTGGAGGAGATGTAATGAGTCTCGGGCGTAAGGCCATTGGCCTCGAAATTCGCCTTACGAGCGCGGACCATACCAGCGTATTGGATATCAACGTCGCGGACATAGAACCACGTGCGGATACTGTTGGCCTCGATGGTGGCACCGTAGCGAGCCAGGGAAGCTTCATAGTCATCGAGCAGGGCTGTGGTTTGCTGGGCAGAGTCACCGACATTGGTGGTCATGCCCATCTTCCAGAGTTGCTTATAGCCATTGTGATCCACGACGATAACGCCACCCTCATCGGCATGCATCTCGACGCCTTTCTGCATGTATACCCAGAGGGCCACTTTGCTGCCGTCGAGAGGTGGCTGCTGGATGAAGGAGACACTGACGTCGCCAGTGTCGGTCATAAGGGGAGCCTGGTTGGTGGCGTCGGAGAGGAAGTAGCGTTTGAAGACGACGCTTGCTCCCTTGAGGACGTCGAGATTAGCTAGGGCCTCCTCGGCTTTGAGGAGACGGGCGTATTGCTCGGGGAACATCTCACCTCGGGGCTCGACATGGAGAATGGCGTGAAACTCGCCCACGCCGCCATCGGGGTCGAAAGAGGTGAGACAAACGCTTACGCCGAGGTCTTCCCAATTATATTTGTTGAATTGATGCATCTTTTCAATTAACAATTGACAATTAAGGGGGATTAGTTTTTAGCCCCTTCGTTGATCCAGTTCCCGATGAGGCTGGGGAGGTATTTGACGTTGTCCTCGACGAAGATGCCCGGGTGGGAGTAGTGGAGGCTCGTGCTGCCAGAGGTAATGACCTGATAGAGGAAGCTCTGCGAGGCATCGCCGGGGGCTACGAGGAGGGAGTCGGGGCTCTTGGAGGAGTAGACATTGACGAGGCGATCGTAGACGTTGTCGGCAGCGAGGTTGAGGCTTGCCGGAGGTTTCTCGCCTTGGTGGCACATGACGCAGTTGGTGTTCGAACCGTGGAAGACAGCGGTCTTGACGGCACCGAATGGGCTGGCATCGAACTCACCGAGGTCGATTTTTATGGTATCGTTGGCATCGAGTCCGGACTCGATGTCTACAGAGCAAAGAGTAGCGATGCGCTGGCGGAGCACATTGACGACTGCCAGCTCGACGTGCTCAGTGCCGTCGGGGATGCCAGAGAGGAGGATTGTGTCCGGAATGGCCTTATCGGCATGGGTGGGGATATCCTTCTGGATTACGGAGTATCGGCTGTCGTCGTTGAAGCCGGCGAAGGCTAGTTTGTATGTCGAGCCCCATTCGTTGAGGCCATGGAAAGTGCCGATGAGCTGCGCACGGTAGGTCTTGGACGAATCGACGTAGACGGGGTCGGTGACGCTGCCATCATCGCATGAGGAGCAGAAGAAGGCAGAGACAAAGAGCGCTAGCAATAGATAAACACGTCTCATATTTTAATGTAGAGTGCTATTGTTTAGAGACCAGATTAGAAAGTGTACTGGAGCATGACGCAGGCGCTCTGCTTGGCGATGCCGAGGTCGTCGTTGTCGCGGTCGAGCTGAGTCTTATGACCAGTACGGCCGACGAACTGATAGACGCCGGAGAGTTTGAGGCCCGAGTTGCGGATGAAGTAGTTGAAGCCGACCGCGGGAGTGTTGAGGATGCCGTCGGTGCTTGAGCCGTTGCGATCGTAGAAATCGTAGCGGGCAACAACCTGCCAGCTATTGCCAACGAAGTAGCCAGCCTGGAGATATGCGCCCCAGAAGTTATATGTCTCGTCGATCTTCTGGCGCTCGGTGAATCCAACGTGCATGAGGTAGGCTTCGGCGCTGAGGAAGAGACGTTTGTGGAGCCAAGAGAACTCGAAGCCGGCACGGGTGTCGTTGGTGCTCTCGCTCTCGCTCTCGACATTGATGCTGCCTGAGAGGGCTATCTCGAGCTTATTCTCATTGAGCATCTTGGCATTGCCCTGCGTGCGGGGCATAGTACCGTAGGGATGCCAAGAGAGACGGCCGGCGTAGAGGAGAGAGGGGATGCCCCAATCGTCGGAGAAAGTCTTGGTGGCGCTATTGGAGCCCGAGCCATTGCCATTGAAGAAACCGACCTCATAACCGAAGGCGGGGCAACCGATATTGCCGTGGAACATAACGCCGAGGTCGAAGCCCGTGCCGATCTTAGGATTGACGGCATTGAGGGAGTAAGGCATGATGACGGTCGATGTGAGGGAGATTGGGAGGATAGGCATCATGGTCTCGCCAAGGGTGGTGAGGTAGGCGCTGGTGAAAGGCGTCTTGAACTTACCAACGCGGACATTGAAGCCGTTGGCCACATGGACATCGAACCAAGCTTGCTGGAGTATGTTGGCGCCAGTAGCAGCAACGTTGGCAGAGAGGTTATAGGTGACGCGGTCGAAAGCCTTGCCCGTGAAACCGAGGACGGCGTAGGGGATGGCGAAACCACTGTTGGCCACATTATCCTGGTTATAAGCCTTATCGAGACCCTCGTCATCGTAATAATTGAAGTTGGCGGTGGTCTGGATCATGAGGTAGGGCTTGAAAGAGAAGCGCTTGTCGGTGCTCTCAATTTGGAACATACGGTCGGAGCCGATGGTAACGACGCCGTTCTCAGCATCGAAAGTCTGAGGTTGGGGCAGAGGGAGAGGTTGCTCCTGAGCCATGAGGGACTGTGAGGCGAGGGCCGCGATGGCGGCTATGTATAAAGATTTCATCTTAGTTTGTGTGATCTTTGGTTGGTAGTAAAAATATTTTATAGAGAGCCGAGGAACTTGAGGAGGGCCTCACGGTCGGCACGGTCCATATTCTTGAAGAGGTTCTTGGAGGCCTCGCCCTCGCCGCCGTGCCAGAGGATGGCCTCGGTGAGGTTGCGCGCGCGGCCGTCGTGGAGGAAGAAGGTGTGGCCATTGACCTTATACTGAAGACCGATGCCCCAGAGAGGTGTGGTGCGCCATTCGTTGCCACGAGCCATGCCACTGGTGTAGTTATCGTTGAGGCCGACACCCATGATTTCGGAGCCCATATCGTGGAGGAGGTAGTCCGAATAGGGGTGGATGGTCTGCGAGCCGAGCCAAGGAAGCTCAGTGCCAGCGAGGAGGGTGGCACCGCGGGTGCGGGTGTGGAGGGTCGTGACGTGGCAGAGGTGGCACTTAGCCTGATAGAACATCTTCTCGCCTCGGGAGACTGCCTCGCGCTCTGTCATAGTCTCGGTGGTGCCGTCGCTGTGGGTTAGGGAGACCTCGGTGGTCGTGCTGCCCTTGCGGCGGGCGGGGACTCCGAGACCGTGCAAGTAGAGGTCCACGCACTCCATGTCCTCAGTAGAGACATCGAGTTGATCGTAGGTGAGGCCCATCATAGAGCCTTCGGTCATTTGGCTTTGACCCTCGCAAATCTCCTCTGGGTAGCGCGAATTGGTGGCGCCCATATCGCTGGAGAAGCCGAGCTCGACGGTGAGGTCGAGGTGCTGAGCCTTGTTGCCGGAGAGGCCGACTCCCGTCACACCCTTCTCGGTGATATAGTTGACGCGGCCAGAGATGCCGTACTCGGGATAGTTGCTTTGGGCAGCTAGTTTCTCGATCTCCGTGCGGTCAATGGCCATCATCTGACCCATGCCGACGTGGCGGAGAGGGATGCGGACGGTGCAGAAAAGGTCTTCGGGCTGGATGTCAACGTATTTACCCTGGACGCCATCCCACATTTGCTTATACCAATCGACGATGGTGTAGTTGGGGTGAGCGAGCTCATATTCCTGACCATCGGGGAAGGAGCCTTTCTCGTAGTCGTAGCGGACTTCGAGTTTACCCTCGGGGGTTACGCCATAGATGGTCTGGTCATGAAGGACACGGCCATAGCCTTGGAAGAAGACGCCGTTTTTGCGGGCGACGTAGACGAGCATGGAGGACATGCCGTTGGTGCCGGAGCCATAGACGGGCGTGCCGTCGTCGTCGGTGCCAATCTGGTTCCACGTGCCGGGGGAAGTACGACCGGCATTACGGTGGCAAGAGCCACATGAGTAGCCGACGTAGACGGGGCCGTAGTTATCGGTAACGTTGTCGTAGAGGCGGTTACCCGTCTGGAAACGTTTGGCATAGGTGCCAGAGAGCCATTCGGCATCGATGTCGTAGGCTTTGGAAGAGTTGTAGAAAACGGTAGATGTGCCAGCAGAGAGACAATAGTTCTCAAGGTCTCGCGAGTGCGAGGCCAGGAATTCGTCCACACCCTCGGTATCGGCTTCGCAGGCAGAGAGCGAGAGGAGGACGAGGGGAAGAGTGGCAATCGACAAGTATCTCATTGTCAAGTAGTAATGATACACAAAAACAATATTACACCACAATGTGAAGGAGGGGAAGCCGTAGCCTTCCCGCCTTCACTTATAGGTTTTCGGGCAAAAGATGCGGAAAGTTACGAGCCCACGCATCCCGACCGAAGTGCGAAATTACAATATTCCGTTGGTCTAGTAGATAGTGCGAGCCTTGCCATCCTTGAAGATGAGGAACTCGAGGGTGTGGAAACCACGGAGAGCCTGCTTAGCGGCAATCTCCTCATTGTCCTCATCGTAATCGCCGGACCAGTCGAGGTCGTCGAACTTACCAGACTTGATAAGGTTCTCGATGCCGTCCTGGTCGAGAGGCCAAGAGTCCATGTTGGGGTCGAGACCACGGTCGGCAACGGGGCCGAAGAGGAATGCCTCACTAGTCTCCCAAGGCTGACGAGCGTTAAGCCAAGCGGTTGCGCAAGCCTCGATGGTGAGGATGCCAGGGGTTTTGGCGAAAGCGGCAGCGGCAGCATAGAGAAGGCCGTTGTACTCAAGAAGGTTCTTATAGGTGGGGAGGACAACATTGTCTACATAGTCAGAGACAACCTGCTGGAGCTTGGTAGCATCGAGCTTCTCACCAGCAGCCTTAAGGGAGCTGAGGGTCTCGTTGAGTTCAGCGCAAGCGGACTGAGCAGCCTTAGCCTCGTCGCTATTAATGTGGTTGCGGAAAGGCTGTGGAATAGCCAGAATCTTATCGTATGCATTGTTGATAGCATCAACGACCTTGGTATCGAGGTCAGCATCGACAGCCTTAACGAGTGCTGAGATAGAAGACTCGGCAACAGTGCCATCGAGCGAACCATAGTAAGAGTTGCGGATGGAGAGGATGTTGTTGCTGTAGTCATCACGAGAGTGCCATGAGTACCAAGACTCGACGGCGAGTACGGCCTTCTCATACTGACCCTGCTCCCACTTGTCGAGAGGATCACCAATCTTAGACTCACCAACCTCATTGGCGATGTCCTTGCAACCCTCGACGATCTGGTCGAAAGATTCGGTAGCGGGGAGGCTCTTGAAGTACTCTGCGTAGCTGGTAGAGATGCCGTCACCCTTGACGGTCCAGTCGGTGTAGAGAGTGGTAGCGTCGTTGACGAGGAGCTTGGCGACGACGGTCATGTAGTTGCCCCAAGAAGTGACGTTGGCAGTGTCGCCAGAGGTGCAGATGTCGGCAGACTTGATCTCGACGCCATTGCTGCTTGCGGGATCGTCGTCATCGCTGCAGGCCGTGAAGGAGACTGCGGAGAGCGCAGCTACGGCAGCGATTGAGAAGAACTTTTTGTTCATCGGATTATGTTTGTTTTTGTGTTTATGGGATTGTTATTCGGGGGGGGGGAAATAACGTTTTTTCTAAGTTATTTCTTGAAGAACCAGCCTACATAGGCAATGCCGATGGAGAACTCGTTCTCGTGGTTGTAGTCGGAGGAGCCGAAAGGCTTGTTGGTGCCGATGTGGCGGGTGGTGCAGTCGGCCTTGACGACGAGGTTGGGGAGTGCGAACCAGTTGAGACCAGCGGTCCACTTGGCAATCTGGCAGCGTGCGTCGCCATGTCCGCCAGACTCGAGGTACTCCTGAGGATTGTAGTACTCGTAGCGAACGAAGGGGTAGAAGACGGGTCCGCGGGTGCCGCGATAGAAGATGTTCTTGAGGTTGGCGCCCGCCTCGATGCCATAGGCTATGGCAGTCTCGGCCACAGGTCGCTCGGTGCCGTGGTGGTAGCTACTATTGTTGGAGAGCGTCACGGACGAAATCTTGGTGGAGTTCTCGAGATTTCCGCGGAGGTAGTTGGCTCGGATGGAGACGAAAGGATTCTTGTACTGGGCGTCGAAAGACCAGATGGTGAGGTGGCTCTTGCCGCAGCTGGAGTACTTATAAACCTTATCGGCGTTCTTGGTGACATCGTTCACGAAATAGATGGTGGCACCTACACGGAGACCGGGGACGCCGGTCCAATTGATACGACCTACATAAGCGGGCGACGAGAAGTTATCTACCTCGAAAAGACCCTGCTTGCCGCCACCAACCCAGTTATCACGGCCAAAGCCATCGGGATTGAGACCAGCCACAACCATCGCCTCGTAGTTGAAGACAGCGTGGCGACCGCCAAACTCACCGAAGAACTCGATTCCAGTGTCATGCCAAGTTGAGGGAATGATAGTGGTCTCACCCTCGGGGCGAGATGTGCCGAAGAAATTAATAGGCTCGTGGTTGAAGTTCGTAAGGCCAACGGGGACAATCATATGGCCAGCACGGACGTTGAAGGGGCGAAGGATGAAACGAGTGATATGGAACTGCTCGAGGGCCACCTCGCCGCCGCTCTCCATCTCGGTCTCGTACTCAAGGTTCTCGGTGCGCTCAAGCTCTTGCTCGATGCCCACGCCACCGGCCTCGAACTCAATTTCCATACCGAGATTCCAGTCGGCATTGAACTTATAGTCGCCAGCGAGGGTGACGCGAGGCATAGCAATGGTGCGACGGGTGTCGCTATCGTCGGTACCGCCGTAGAAACGGTTCTTGCCGTAGTTGAGGAAAGAGGCCACGAGCTCGCCATAGCCGCCGATGCGGAACTTGGTATAGTGGTCGGCCTCTTCGGCGTTGGGCATAATCTTGACCTTTCGCTCGGGAGCGGGTTGCTCGTCGTGATGCTGAGTGGCGCCCGTGGTGGCGTCGGTACGGCGAGCCTGGTCTTCATTGAGATTTTGTGCGGAAGTCGGTTGCGCCGTTGCCATGAGGGCCATGGCAGCGATGAGGCCGAACATTGAGAAGTTAGTTGTCGTTGTCATTGAATGTTTTCGGGAGGTATGCCCGTTGCTTTCTTTTTCAGATGCAAATTTAGACTTGTTCTGATTATCGAATAATACCCAATTGTGATTAATTTTTGGAGGGAAGAGCGGGGCTTGGCGGGTGGCAATACCTACTTATGAGTAATGAGGAGGTGGTTAGAGGGGTGTTTCGGGTAGTCGGTTTCGGGTATGTGATACCTAAAAGTAGTGACATTAGGGCATCACTTATTTTTTTGCATTCGTTACGTACTCATTACACTATTGCGCACCTTTTAAATATTATTTTACACTTCAGGGGATAAATGTTATGGGAAATTTGCATTGTCGGAAGAAAGGAACCGACTACAAACTAAACAGAGAAATATGAAGAGACTATTACTTACGCTAGTGCTGGCAGCAGCCACCGCCCTCACAGGCAAGGCCGACAGCCTGACCACGACTGAGGCCAAGGCGCTCTACACCAGCACATTCTCGGGAGCCACGCCAACGCGCGTATCGGTCCACGACCCATCGGTGGTTATCGGCTACGAGGCCACCGACGGCAAGGTATACCCCACCGACGCCACGGGACGCAAGAAAGTATACTGCATTTTCGGCAGTCACTTAGCTTGGGCCAAGAGCTACGACATGCAGAACTGGACGACCTTCACCAATAACCTCACGACGGACTACGCCACCGTCTTCGCCACCGACGCGTCATATTCAGCCCACGGCAGCAAGACATACGACGTCTCGGGCAACCTCTGGGCGCCGGACGTGATATATAACGAGACCATGGGCAAATGGTGTATGTACATGAGCGTCAACGGCGATTACTTCTACTCATCCATTGTACTCCTGACGGCCGAGAGCCTCACGGGCGACTGGACACGCGTAGGCACGGTAGTCTACTCACTCGGCAACAAGAACACCTACATCTCCGAGACCGACGTGGCGGACTACACCAGCTCCACCGACCGCTATTACTGGTACCGCAACAGCCAGAGCAACCATACCTATGGCACAAACGCCATCGACCCATGCGTCACCTACGACGAGAATGGCGACCTCTGGATGAGCTACGGCTCATGGTTTGGCGGTCTCTACCTTATTAAACTTGACAAGACCACCGGCCTGCGCGACAAGACGTACACCTACGAGACGAGCTACGAACTCGCCGACGGAGCAACGGCAGGCAAGATGAACGTCAATTGGGCAGTGAGCGACGAGTACCAGGGGATCAAGATTGCTGGCGGCAACCATTGCTCAGGCGAAGCCTCGTACATAGAGTACCACGACGGACGCTATTGGCTCTTCGTGACCTACGGCGGACTCACAGCAAAAGGCGGATATAACATGCGAGTCTTCTCGTCCGAAAAAATCACAGGTCCATATACAGACATCTCGGGCGACGACGCACGTTACTCCATCACTGGCACCAACGGAAGCACCAACGCCGGCCAGATAAACAAGAGTGTAGGCACTCGCCTCATGAGCTACTACCGATGGAGCTTTATGGACTACGGATATGCAGCCCAGGGACATAACTCGGCAGTGGTGGACACCGACGGCAAGATGTACCTCGTATACCACACGCGTTTTGACGACGGAACGGAAGGTCATCAGGTCCGAGTTCACCAACTCTTCACATTCTCGGACGGCCGCGTAATGTGCGCGCCATTCGAATACCGAGGTGAGACTCTCGGTACGACGGCCTTCGCTACAAGCGACATAGCTGGTTACTACGGCATTATCCGCCATGGCAACGGCACCGACTACGCCAACCTTGTCTGCGCGCAAGAGGAGGTAATCTGCCTCAACGCCGACGGCACAATCTCCGGAGCATACACCGGCACATGGACCGCCAGCACCACCGAGCCGTCCATAACAATAGCCATCAAGGTCAACAAAACCACCGAGACCTACACCGGCGTCCTCCTCAACCAGGCCATCGAAGAGACCAACGCCACCACCCTCTGCTTCACGTCGGTAGACAAATACGACAAGAGCCTATGGGGCTACAAGCGCGGCAGCGAGGCATCGACCTTTGCCGACAACGTAACCGTAGCCACAGCCCTCACCACCATCTCGGGAGCCCTCCCGAAGACCGCCTTCGCAGGCACCAAAGTAACCCTCCCCTCCACGTGGAAAGGCGCTACACTCACCTACGAAAGCTCCGACAAGAGCACGATAACCGACGACGGCGTAGTATCCGCGACAGCCAAGAACACCACGGTGACGATGACCGTAACCCTTACATGCGGATCTACAACTTGCACCACCACGGCCTCCATTGCCGTAATGCAGTCCCTTGCCGACGTATTGCCACTCGACCCGAACGCAATCCTCGCGCACTACGCCGAGAGCACCGACTTTGCTTCGCAACCCAAAGTTATCGTGTCTGAGACCACTGGCCTCTCGCTCAGTTTCCTAGCCAGCAACATCACGTCCGACTGGACACAGATTGCCCACACCACCGACGGCAACTACAGCCTCTACCTCAGCGTGCTCCACTATGGCGGCACGGACTACTACGAGCACCTAGCCACAGCCTCCAGCGCAGCCACATCGGCCATGAGCAAAGAGAGCAAAGGAGCATGGGAGCTCTTCCTCAACGGCGACTATTACGTCACCGTAAACTACGACGTCAACAAAGGCACGGTAAGCTACTATCGCGACGGCAAACTCTTCCTCACCTTCAGCGACAAGACTTCCACGGGCAACGTAGCCTCCGGCACCACGGAGCAGAAACCATCGGCAATAGCTAAAGCCGTAATTGAGGCATACAATGCCGGCACGCTCACCTTCGACGCCTCAGTGACCAACGTAATCGTTGGATACTCAGCCAACTACTCGCCCACCGACCTTGTTGGCACACTGCCCATCGACGAGTCTAATATCCAGTCGGACAACTTCTCGTCCGTAACGTACGCCGATGCCACCCTCGCAACGGGCATAACCGAGACCACGGGCCTCTCGCTGAGTTTCCTCGTGAGTGGCGTTACTTCCGATTGGGACGTGATGGCAAAGACATCCGACGACAAATATCACCTCCTGCTCTCTGTGCTCCACTACGACGGCACGGACTACTACGAGCACCTCGGCGTCACGACCGATGCCGCGACAAAAGCCATCTCAGCCGAGAGCCTCAACGGGCCTTATCAGCTCTTCCTCAACTCGACACACTACGTGACGGTAAGCTACAACCCAGACGGCACAATAGGCTATTATCGCGACGGCGAACTTATGCTCACCTTCAACGACAATTGCACGACGGGTTACGTAGCCTCGGGCACCACGGCTCAGAAACCGTCCGACATAGTAAAGGCAGTGATTGCGGCATATAACGCTGGCGAGCTCAGCTTCTCGCGCTCCGTCACGAGCCTCAAGATTGGCTATGCCGCCACATACACCCAGCAGCCGAGTGCCGACGCCATTGACTGCGTAACCGACAACGCCATTGAAATCCACGCCGAAGGCAACACAATAATCATCAATGGCATCACGGAAGGCGACATTGCCACGGCATACGACGCCGCAGGCCGAGTAATGTCACAGAGCCGCAACGGGCGCATCGAAGGCTTGGCTCGTGGGCTCTACATCGTTCGCACGGCAAGTGTGGCACAGCGAGTTGTGGTGAAGTAAGCTAATATAGTTTCCTATTTTTACTGCGCCCCGAGGAGATTGATCTCCCGGGGCGCATTTTGTTTGTATTTACTATAAACATAAAATAGAATAGATATAAAGAGTAAATTTGCGGCGCAAAAAGAAGAGATAAACAGAGACATCAAGAGATGAAAAACGTGATACGCGTGGCCTACGTGGCCATAGTGGTAGTCCTCATAGCGGCCACCATTGCCGACAAGGTGATTGGCATGGGCTTCGCCTCGGGCAAGATATACTCGTCGTGGTGGTTTTCGGCGATGTGGGCAGTGCTTGGCATTGCGGGATTGGCATATATGCTCAAGGCAAAGCTTGCGCGGCGGCCGGCAGTGTTTTTGCTTCACTCATCGCTCATCCTTATTCTGATTGGCGCATTCACTACTCACATTTTTGGTGAGCAGGGCATGATGCATATCCGCAAGAGGCAGACTGCGGGAATATTCTATTCGGAAAGCGGAGAGGGACACACGTTGCCTTTCTCCGTAGAGTTGAGGGAATTCAAGGTGGTTAATTACCCGGGCACAGACACTCCCATGGACTACGTGAGCCACGTCGTCTTTACAGGCAACGGCAAACAAGTAGAGGCCGAAATATCGATGAACAACATAGCCACGCAGTCGGGGTACCGATTCTACCAATCGTCCTACGACCCAGACAGCCAGGGCACAGTGCTCTCCGTAAGTCATGACCCAGCGGGCATAGGCATAACGTACGCGGGCTACGCCATGCTCTTCATCTCACTGATACTTATCCTCATATGGCCGAGCGAAACATTTCGCCGAGCCATATCGTCGCTCCGAGCCAAGGCAGCTGCCGCAGTCATAGTCCTGACGACGCTTCCCTCCCCCACCCTAGCGGCTGGAAACAACAATAACGAGATAAGCGCCACCACGGCGGCAGCCTACGGCAACATCTATGCACTCTACAACGGCCGCATATGCCCACTGCAGACCGTGGCTCGCGACTTCACCATAAAGATTTACGGGCGGGACACGTACATGACATACACCGCCGAGCAAGTCTTCCTCGGGTGGACGCTCCAAGCCCCGCAATGGACGAGCCGCAAGATGATACGCATCAAACCCGCGGCAGCGCGCGAACTCGGCATAAACAGCACATTGGCATCGTATGAAGAGCTGAAAAGCAGCCCATTGACATCGAAACTCGCAGCCATACGCCACGGAGAGAAGAACGGCGCAGCACGTGCACTCGAAGAGGCCGAAGAGAAGATGAGCATCGTAGGCATGCTCTTCGCAGGCGAGATGCTCAAGGTATTCCCACTCGCCGACACCACAGGGCACCTCGGGTGGTACAGCCCCGCCGACCAGTTGCCGGACATGACGGGCGACGCCACGGCGGAGTTCGTGCACGGGATATTTGGCGACGCCGTATCGATGCTCGACAGCGGGCGGGATGCGGAGGCAGCGGCCATAGCCTCTAAGATACGCGCCTTCCAACTCATATCGACGGGAGCCGCCGATGGGCACGCCAGTCCATACCTTCCCTCCGACAGTCGTTTCGAGGCCGAGAAGATGTATAACCGCCTGGGAGTGACACGCCCGCTGGCCATGGCGCTCACCTCGATTGGCATACTCTTCTTCTTCGTGGTGGCATATCTGTGGGGGCGTGGGATAACGAGTCGCGCCATGCGGATGTTCAGCACGTCGCTAACAATCTTCCTGGGCATCGTGGGGGCGTACCTCTTGACGATGTTCGTGCTCCGATGGTACGTGGGCGGGCATCTGCCGATGAGCAACGGATATGAGACCATGCAGTTTATGAGCCTGTGCGTCATAGTGTTCACGCTTATTGTGACCCACCGGTTCGCATTGGCGTTGCCATTTGGCTACCTTATGGCGGGGCTTACAATGATGGTCTCGATGTTCGGCGAGAGCAACCCGCAGGTAACTAGTCTCATGCCTGTGCTGCAGTCGCCCTTGCTGAGCGTACACGTATGCCTTGTCATGATAGCATACTCGCTGTTGGCCTTTATGGCCCTTAATGGACTGGCGGCCATAGTCATGCGGCTGGTGGTCCGGGATGCGGGTGTGCGCGAGGAGCGTATCGAGACGTTGGCTGAGATTAGCAGGGCTATACTGATACCCGCGTTGGCGTGCCTCGCGGCGGGGATTTTCGTGGGTGCCATATGGGCAAATCAGTCGTGGGGACGGTATTGGGGATGGGACCCCAAGGAGGTTTGGGCGTTGATAACCATGATGGTATATGCCGTGCCATTGCACTCGTCGGTTGTTGGCGGGTTGCGTCGTCCTATGGCGTTGCATGTCTTTTTGGCATTGGCATTCCTCTGCGTACTCATGACATATTTTGGAGTCAACTTTTTGTTGGGAGGGATGCACTCTTACGCGGTTAATGGATAATTCGTAGTAAATACCTATATTTGTCGGAAAGGGAAACACAGCATGGCACGAATATTTCTCAGGCCCACGGCCGACCTTACATTCAAGCGCATATTTGGCGAGCATAAGAACCTCGTCATTAGCCTTATCAACGCTCTTCTGCCGCTCTCGGGCAAAGACGAAGTGCAAGAGGTAGAGTACTTGCCAGCCGAGCTCGTGCCAGAGTTGCCGACAGGGAAGAACAGCATTGTGGACGTACGTTGCAAAGATGGCAACGGCAGACATTTCATAGTCGAGATGCAAACCATATGGAGTCCCGCCTTTATGCAGCGAGTGCTCTTCAACGCATCGAAAGTGTATGTCAACCAAATAGAGAAGAACAAGAACTTCAGAGCCACGCAACCTGTATACTCACTCAACATCCTCAACGACACCTACATGAACGGCACGGAATATGCCGACGAGTATATACACAACTACAGCATAGTCCACGAGAAGCATACAGACAAAGTCATCGAAGGCCTCCATTTCACCTTTGTGGAGCTACCCAAGTTCCACCCGTCCACAACGGCGGAGAAAAAGATGACAATCCTATGGCTCAAGTTCCTCACAACCATCAATGAGGACACCATAGAGCCTGACGCCGACCTGCTCAGCAACGACGAGACGAACCAAGCCATCAACCTCGTCCGCGAATCAGCCTTTACGCCAGCGCAGGTCAGGACATACGACAAGTATTGGGACGAGATGTGGCGCGAGAACCTATTGATTAGTGACGCAAAGTCTGAGGGCATTGCAAAAGGCATCGAAAAAGGCATTGCAGAGGGCGTAGCAAAAGTGGCGCGTAAGATGATTGCCCGAGGAGACTCAATCAGCGACATTGCCGATGTCACGGGACTCACGGAAGAGCAAATCCGTCAATTGACAATTAACAATTGACAATTACTGGGATTTTGGGACATCCGCGCAGGTTATTCTCCCCGTTTATAAAAAAATAAGGCTGAATATCATAGATTTATGGGGGATGCGGAGAGCGTCTCCCTATTTTTGATTTGTCTATATTAGTCGTTTGAGGTATATTTGCTAAAAGAGGCGAAGCACGTAGAGGCTCGCCCCTCAGACAGATGACAAAAAGGTGGAACATAAGAGAGCAGCCCGAAGCCCGCGACGTAGAGCATCTTGCGCGTCAGGCGGGACTGTCGGGTGTAGCGGCTTGCCTGCTGCTTCAGAGGGGCGTATCGACCCCCGAAGAGGCTGAGGCATTTCTCCACCCCAAGTTGAGCGGGCTACACGACCCGTTCCTCATGCGCGACATGAGCAAAGCCGTCAATCGTATCCGCAAAGCCATATCCGGCGGCGAGAAGATTCTCGTCTATGGCGACTACGACGTCGACGGAGCCACAGCCGTGGCACTCGTCTACAAAGCCCTTAGGAGGATAGAGGGCTCGGGCGACAGGCTCGGTTACTACATTCCCGACAGATATACAGAGGGTTACGGCATATCACGCCAAGGCCTCGAATATGCCTACCGCGAAGGTTACGCCCTCGTCATAGCGCTCGACTGCGGCATCAAAGCCGTAGACCGCATGCGCGAGGCCAACGAGCTCGGCATAGACTTCATAATATGCGACCACCACAAGGCTGGCGACACCCTGCCTGCGGCCCTCGCATGCCTCGACCCCAAGCGCCCCGACTGTTCATACCCCGACAAGAACCTCTCTGGCTGCGGAGTGGGCTATAAACTTATGGAGGCCCTCTTCATGAGCCTCGGCAAAGAGCGCGGAGAGCTGGCGGCCTACCTCGATATGCTCGTAATCAGCATATCATCGGACATCGTGCCCATGATTGGCGAGAACCGCATCTTCGCCTTTTGGGGTCTCCGGAGGCTCAACAGCCGCCCAAGCGTCGGACTTAAAGCCATAATGGACGTGGCGGGAGTCGAACCCGGGCGGGCTACAATAGCCGACATAGTCTTCAAGATAGGGCCGCGAATAAATGCCGCTGGCCGCATAAAGAACGGAGCCGACGCCGTGCGCCTCCTCGTTGCCACCGACACTGCCGAGGCACGAGCCATAAGTTGCGAGATGGACTTCAGCAACGATGAGCGCAAAGACCTCGACCGCGAGATAACGCGCGAGGCCATGGACATGATAGACATGAGCGACGAACTTCGCGACGCCAGCTCGATAGTGGTCTACGGTCCGTCGTGGAGCAAAGGCGTGATAGGAATCGTGGCATCGCGACTTACGGAGACGTTCCTCCGCCCCGCCGTGGTCCTTACCCGTTCGCAAGCCGACCCCACGTTGGCCACGGGCAGCGCGCGCTCCGTTGAAGGTTTCGACCTCTACAAGGCCATAGAGTCTTGCGCCGCACTGCTGGAGGACTTCGGAGGCCATACGCATGCCGCCGGCCTTACGATGAAGATTGAGAACGTCGCGCCCTTTACGCGAATGTTCATGCAATACGTGGACGAGAATGCGCAGCCAGCCGACCCGACACCCGTTATCGACGCCGACATGGAGATAAGCCTCGCAGACATCAACCGCCGACTAATCTACGAACTCGACGCCATGGAGCCCTTCGGACCCGGCAACACGCGACCCGTGTTCATAACGACGGACGTCTACGACTACAGCACATCCAAAGTCTTCGGTCACGCACGCCAGCACCTCAAGCTGGACATGATCGAGGCCGACGGACGCGCTGTCCGCTCCGGCATAGGCTTCGGGCTCGGCGACATGTACGGGGCCGTGGGTGGCGACAGTCCTTTCGACGTCTGCTACACCATAGACCGCAACGTATACCGCGGGCGGACATCGGTGCAACTGATGATAAAGGACATCCGTACAAGCATATAAAGCAGAAAAACAATAATATAACAACATAGCTGACGCAACAAGGGAGCAGACCGACTTGCGCCAGCCATCAGCAAAACACCCAACTAAAATGTTCAGCAAAGAGACATATACCAGCCGCCGCGAGAAGCTCGCCAAGCTGATGCCCGACAGCTTCATGCTCTTCATTGGCAACGACGACGCCGCCTTCAACTACAAGGACAACCAATACCGTTTCCGCCAAGACAGCACATTCCTCTACCTCTTTGGCCTGGACACACCCGGCTTGGCAGCCATGATGGACACCACGACGGGTGAGACCACCATCTTCGCGGACGACGTGTCGATGGACGACATTGTCTGGACGGGCCCCATGCCATCGGCCTCAGAGCGCGCAGCCGAGGTTGGCGTATACAGCACACGTCCCGTGGCCGAACTTGCGGGCGTCGTGGAGCGTGCCGTCAAGAGCGGTCGCCGCGTACACTACGTGCCGCCCTATCGTGGCGAGACCGTGGTACACCTCTGCGAACTCCTCGGTCAGGCGCCCGCCCAAGTCGTAGCTGGCAGATCGACCGAACTTGTGCGCGCCCTCGTATCGTTGCGCTCCGTCAAGGAGGCTTGCGAGATTGAGGATATGGACCGCCAGATGGCCTTTGGCCGCAATATGCACACAGCCGCCATGCGCATGGCCCACGAGGGATATTCAGAGAACGACGTCATGAGCCGATTGGACCACGAGGCGCTCCTCGGCGGCGGTCAGATCTCTTTCCCGACCATTTGCACCGTCCATGGCGAGACCCTCCACAACCATGGCTACATCCACAACCTCGAGGCAGGTCAGCTGCTCCTCGTAGACGCCGGATGCGAAAGCCCCAACCACTACGCAACAGACAACACCCGCACCACGCCTGTAGGCGGTCGATTCACGACCCGTCAGAAAGAAGTTTATGAGATTGTCCTCGCAGCCAACGATGCCGTGGCAGCCAATGCCAAGCCCGGCATCTTCTACCGCGACATGCACTTCCTGGCCTGCCGCACCATGGTGGAGGGCCTCAAAGCCATCGGCCTTATGAAGGGCGACACTGAGGAGGCCGTAAAGGCCGGCGCACAGGCACTCTTTATGCCCCACGGACTGGGCCACATGCTTGGCCTCGACGTACACGACATGGAGAGCTATGGCGAGGACCTCGTAGGCTACGACTCAGAGATTTCGCGCAGCAGCCAGTTTGGCCTCTCCGCACTCCGCCTGGGCCGCCGCCTCCAGGAAGGCTTCTGCGTAACCGACGAGCCGGGCATCTACTTCATCCCCGAGCTCATCGACCGTTGGAAGGCCGGACATATTTGCGACGACTTCATCAACTTTAGCCGATTGGAGTCGTACAAGGACTTCGGCGGCATCCGCATCGAGGACGACCTCCTCATCACAAAAGACGGTTGCCGCGTCATGGGCGACCACCGTCTGCCCTCGACTGTCGAGGAGGTGGAGGCCGAGGCTCAGAAAGGCGCAAACGCCGTCCGACAGGGCGGGCAGCGCGACAGACTGACCCAGGAGAACTAGGTCAGACCTCACCCCCACACCACAAAAGACAATCTAAGAACCAAAGAAAGATAAATGAGAGTAGCGATAATCGACATCGGGACCAACACCATCAACCTCCTCGTGGCCGACACGAGAGACAACGGCGCTTATAACATAATAAGCAGCACCAAGG
>CAVGTO010000008.1:0-21771 GCA_963631865.1 Eggerthellaceae bacterium | reverse complement strand
GCCCGACTGGGCAAAGGCGGAATAAACGAAGGCATCCTCACGCCCGACGCCATAGCCCGAGGGCTCGATGCCATCGACACGCACATGAAGACACTCGCCTCGCTCGGCAAGGTGGACAAGATTGTGGCCATAGGCACATCGGCCATGCGCAACGCGTCCAACGCCAGCGAGTTCTCCAAAGCCGTGGAGGAGAAATATGGCTTCGGCATCCGCATCATCAGCGGCGATGAAGAGGCTCATATGATATTCGACGGCGTAAAGCAAGTCATGCCCATTGGTCGTGAGCGCGTCCTCATACTCGACATTGGCGGCGGCAGCTGCGAATTCATCATTGCAAATAAAGACGGCGTGGCGTGGGCTCACAGCTACGAGCTCGGCATGGCGCGAATACTCGACAAGTTCCATCCTTCCGACCCCATAACCCACAAGGAGATAATGGCCATCGAGGCCTACATCCGCCAAGGGCTTAGCCAAGAGGATGCAAACCTCTACGACGCCATCCGCAACTTCCCGACCACGACTCTCGTGGGCACGTCCGGCTCGTTCGACACCGTGGCAGCCCTCGTGGCCGCGCGCAACCACCCGTTGCTGAACATACCTCTCTCGACGTCGTACGAGATACCGATGCCAAGCTTCGAGGAGACCTTCCGCAAGCTCATCAACTCTACGGCCGAGGAGCGCAAAGCCATGGGCAGCATGGACCAGTCGAGAATCGACCTCATAGTCCCTGGCGTCATCTTTATCAACTTCGTGCTGACTGAGATGCACATCGAGAGGCTCTACCAATGCGGCTTCGCTCTCAAGCAGGGAGCCATCAAACAGTTCACGGCTAACAGTTAGCAAGCAACAGTTAACAGTTTTGGCTGTTAACACGTAACAGGTTAGTACTCCCTGACTTACATACCGAGTTCACTCACTGTCCACGTGGCTTTAGCTCCTTGGACTGTAATATCTGCTCTCAAACGATTGTAAACAACGAAACAGGCGCAATCACAGACTAACAGGCGACTGCTAACTGGGGACTGTGCACTGTTAACAGAAAAAGTATGTCCAACATCTTAGTAATAGACGACCAGCGGAGCATCCGCTCGACCCTCGAAGACATCCTTACGATGGAGGGATATACCGTGACGACGGCCGAGGACGGAGCCCAAGGGCTTACGGCCTTTGCCGAAGGTCAGTATGACGCCGTCCTGACCGACATCAAGATGCCGAATATGGACGGTATGGAGGTGCTGGACAAGATTATGGAGACCAAGCCGGAGTGCCCCGTCATAATGATCTCGGGCCACGGCGACATCGACACGGCAGTAGAGAGCATCAAGAAAGGCGCATACGACTTCATCCAGAAGCCACTGGACCTCAACCGATTGCTCATAACCATCAAGAACGCCGTAGAGAAAGGCGCCCTAGTGGTCGAGACCAAGGCTCTGAAGAAGAAGGTGGAGCACACCTATGACATGATTGGAGACTCGGAGCCCATGCAGAAGGTGCGCGACATGATTGGCAAAGTGGCGGCAACCGACGCGCGAGTGCTCATCCTCGGAGCCAACGGCACAGGCAAGGAACTCGTGGCCCGTGCATTGCACAACAACAGTCACCGCGCCAAAGGCCCGTTTGTAGAGGTCAACTGCGCCGCCATACCCTCGGAGCTTATCGAGAGCGAGCTCTTCGGACACGAGAAAGGTTCGTTCACCTCGGCCGTCAAGCAGCGCATTGGCCGTTTTGAGCAGGCATCAGGCGGCACGCTCTTCTTGGACGAGATTGGCGATATGAGTCTGCCGGCACAGGCCAAAGTGCTCCGAGCGCTACAAGAGAGCACCATAACCCGTGTGGGTGGCGACAAGGATATCAAGGTGGACGTGCGCGTGGTGGCGGCGACGAACAAGAATTTGGCAGAGGAGATCAAGGCAGGCAACTTCCGCGAAGACCTCTACCACCGCTTGAGCGTCATCATCATCAACGTGCCCTCGCTGAACGAGCGAGTAGACGACATTCCGGCCCTCGCCAACTACTTCCTTGAGGTAGTGGCGCAAGAGCTCAATATGCCGCAAAAAGCCATAACGCCCGAAGCCCTCGACGCCCTCAAGAAAATAAACTGGACGGGCAACATACGCGAGTTCCGCAACGTCATGGAGAGGCTCACAATCCTCGCCTCGGGCGACATCACGTCCACCGACGTTAGTGACTACGCCCGCCCCATAGGCCAGTAGGCAACGGCCGGGCAACCATCCCAATGTCAATTATTATATGGTTAAGAACTATTAATTGGCAAATGATGATTGTCAGTTTCGCCCTTTTTAATAATTTTAAGGGTTGAAAATAAAGAGATGAGTCGCACCACGCAACAGCAATTCACGTTGAGTCTTGGCCAGCCGGGCACGGCATTGGCCCTCTACGTTGTGGACGGCATCGAGACGGAATTCGAGCTCAGCAATGTCTGCAATCCGCTCTCGGATATGCTCGTGGCCCTTACGTCGCTCATCACCAACCCGGTGCAGCTTTGGGAAGGTACGAACACGGCGGCCTTCACATGGTACTCCGACAAGGAGAGCTACAATTGGACTCTCACGGCTCGGCAGGATGGCACTCTGCAGGTGCACGTCACCCAATCTTGTGAATTCTTTGGCGATGACGAGGTCGAAGTTGTGGCTTGCGAATGCACTCTTACGGACTTCGTGCTTTGCGTCACGATGGAGCTCGACCGCTTCATAAAAAGTGTGGGGTTGCTGAACTACAATCAGCAATGGCAGACAGGTGAATTTCCACTGACCTATTTCCTTATCCTCAAGAAGCACCTCATCGACCAAGGCATTTGGACTGCAGCCCAAGGCAACGACGGCGGAACACTGGAGGACGAGATGAAACTGATAATCAGTTAAGAGTTAACAGTTAACAGTTTCGGCGATTTACACTATAGATAAAAAAACACCCCTGCTCGGTTCTGAACCGGCAGGGGTGTTTTCGTTGTATATAGCTTACAGGCTATTTCTATCGTTATTCAATGGCCTCCATTCGTCGGAGCTCCCATCCATCGAACTAGAGGATAATCAAGTGGAGGGTGGTACCCTTATTCGACCACCATAATCTTGCCGACGGCCTTGTTCTCGCCCTCGGAATTGGTGGCCCAGACAATGTAGACGCCACTTGCCACACGACCACCTTTCTCGCGGTGGAAATCCCAACGGGCAAGGCCGCCGAGAGACGTGGTGCGATAGATGCTATGGCCAGCCACATCGGTGATGAGGATCCGCGAGCCATCCTCGAAGCCCGTCATGGATACGTAACCGGGAGCGGCGGACGGGCTGGCTGGATTGGGATAAATCTTGATGTTCTCGAGTTTCGAGGCGGGGGCAATGGCATCGCCATGGTAGGAGACGAGACCGCTGGCCGTCGAGAAGAAGACTTCGCCATCGGTAGGGCGGATTTCGACGCCCTTGACGTCATTTACAGGCAGGGGGCTGTTTGTTGCCAAGAAATGGTGGATAGTCTCCGTACCGTCGGAGCTTACGAGGTAGACACCGTTGTCGGTGGCAATCCACTTGCGATCCGCGCCGTCCACCTTGATGTCGTAGATATATTGACCGTCGAGGAGGTAATCTGCGAGGTTGGTGCCGTCGTTGCGGGGGACCTTGATGCGGTTGAGCGTGATGGAGCCGTTTTTGAGAGCCGAAGAGTTATCCTTCGTCACGAGGATGCCGGCCGTGGTGCCAACCCATACAGTGCCATCAGATGAGACAGCCAAAGCCGTGGCGTAGGAGCCGAGAGACTCGCCAGAGCTTGCATCGGTAAGTGAAAAAGTGCCAACGCACTGGGAGTACGCCTCGAACGACGAGCGGGTGGACATAAACACGTCGTCGTCATCGGTCTCGGGAGTGCCGTTGATATTGAAGACGAAGAGGCTCGGAGTGCCCATTCGGGAGGTAGCCACCCAGATATTGCCGTTGGAAGTGGCCAAGATGGCGTTGCAGGAGTGAGTGGAATTGCCTATGCCATAGTCATATGAATACCACTCACCATCCTTAGTGCGGACCATAAGGCCATTGTCTACCGAGCAGTTCACGACATAGAGATTTTGATCCTTGTCCACCACAATGGCATCGGTCCTCACCACATTAGAGTAGGCCGGGAGCATTGGCGTATTATCCATATAATATCTTTCGGCAAAGGCATGATCCTCGAGACGAAAGACACCCGACCCCCAAGTGGAGAGATAGACATCGCCAGTAGACGGGTTCTGAGCCAAGAAAATGGGGTCCATACCGGCGGAATAGCTACCCCTGGAGACCGAAGTCCATTCCCCATTGCTGAGGACAGAGAAGCGCGCCACATTGTTGGCATTATTAAATGAGGAATTGCGGCCAGGGCCAAGGGCATAGAAATCGCCGCCCACGGCAAGGATATCGCTATTGTCCGCCGTGGCGGGGCCATTAGGTTTCCAGACACGGCCGACGCCTTGCAGCGACGAGACGACAAGGCCAGAATTGTAGTCGGCAATGGCAAGCGACCCGTCACTCAAGAAAGAGGCAGAACGGTAGGCAGGCGAAGAGACCACCGCCGCGCCGTCGGAAGACTTGACGACACCCACCGTGGCCACCTTAGAGAGATTGGAATCGTAGACCGCCACGCTGGCCGACGACACCACAGCAAGTTTGCTATTGGAAGAAGCGAAGCCGCGGAAACCACTTGCGGAGAGCACCTCGACGGCCTCATCAGTCCCCACCCTAACGATGGAGCAATTACCGCCAAGCGAGCCGACTGCCGCATAGGCCTTTCCGCCGAACTCGGCAAGAGCCACCACGCCGCCCGAGACTTGCGAATTGAGCGTCCACTGCGAATAGTCCTCGAGGACGTGGCTCGCGAGAGAAGCGGAATAGAGCCCACTGGCCGAACCGACATAGATGCGGCCACCGGCCACACAGACCGACGTAGCACTCACTCCAGATGAAGTGATGCGCCAAGCCGAACGGACTTCATTCTTAGAGGTATTGACCTCGACCACGCCACTGCCAAAGGCACAGTAGAGCATGTCGTCGGAAGCCGTAATGGCATTGATACTCTTGGCGGTATATGTCTCGCTCAGACGGAGTTCGGGGATGTTGACCGTCGTAAGATTAGCCATATCGACGATGTCGAGGTCGCCATCGGAGTAACCCACGGCGAGGTACGCACCGTCGGACCCTAAGGCCGAAATGCCAGTAGACGAGAGGTGGTTGACCTTTGTGAGTTTGCCAAGGAGACCTTCGGCGGCATCGTAGTAGAAGAGGCCGTAGGAATTGCCGCATACGGGCATATCGGCCGCCACGGCAGATAGCGAGCAGCCTGAGTAAGAGACGTAGTCAGTCCACTGCGCCGCGGAGTCGAGCGGCGCAGAGAAAGCTAATAAGGCTGAAGCCGCGACAATGGCGAGGCTGGAGCTTGAGTTGGTCATCAGATATTATTTAAGAAATCGGCAAATTTCCTTACGGCTTTGCCTCTGTGGCTTATCTTGTTTTTGTCGGCGAGTTGCATCTCGGCGAAAGAGGCGCCGCCGAAGCCTTCGGGCTCGAAGACGGGATCGTAACCAAAGCCGCGGTCGCCATGCTTGGCAAGGGCTATGGAGCCTGGGCAGACTCCCTCGAAGAGGGTCTCGTTGCCGTCGGCATCGATGTAGGCAATGACGGTATGGAAGGCCGCGCTGCGATCCGAAGCACCCTTGAGGGCGTCAAGGAGCTTGGCCATATTCTTCTCGGGGTCGCACTCCTCGCCGGCATAGCGGGCCGTAAAGACGCCAGGCGCGCCGTCGAGAGCCTTGACTTCGAGACCGGTGTCGTCGGCAAAGCAGGCCTTGCCGGTGAGTTCGTGGAGGAAACGAGCCTTGATGAGCGCGTTACCCTCGATGGTGTCGGCGGTCTCGGGGATTTCGACCATCACGCCAGCCTCGTCGAGAGTCATGAGGGAATAGTCCTGCGAGAGCATTTGGGCAATCTCGCGGACCTTGTTGGCGTTGTGCGTGGCGAAGAGAAGTTCTTTGGTCATTGTCGTTGAGCTATGAGTTTTGGTCAGTGTGTCTGAGATTCACAAAAAGAGGGTTGCGACCCTGAGCCCCTCGCGATGGGGGGAGAGGAGCGCAACCCTATATGAGAATGTAGCCCGAGCGGAGACAGAAAGTAAGACTACGCCCCGTCGGATTGGTTCTAAGTCAGAGGCTTAGAAGTTGGAGTAGACGAGTTTGGCGTCGGGACGGGGGTTAACCACGAAGACGGGTATGCCGGTGCTGTTGGAGATGATTGTCTGCTCGTAAGCGCCGAGGATGTAGTCGTGGAAAGCGATGTTGCGGGTGGTGGTGATCATGATCATGTCCATCTTGTTCTCCTCGCAATGCTTGAGAGACTGCTCGAGGAAGGAGCCCTTCTCGTCGACCCACTCGGTGACGCAGTCGATGTCGTGGTCCTCGAGGTAGTGCTTGCAGAAGTTCATGTTGGCGCGGGTTGGGTTGTCGTACATAGGGCCGTTGCCCTGCTGGCCGAAGAGGACGATCTTGAGTTTGCTGATGCAGTTGAGGACGTTGAGCCACTTGAGTTTCTCCTTGCTCTCGATCTTGTAGTCGACAGGGAAGAGGACCTTCATAGGGTTGGCGTACTCCGGGTCTTTCTGGACGATGAGGTAGGGGACGTGGCAGCCGACGATGACCTTGAGGGCCCAGCTACCGGTGATTTTCTGGATGCCCTTCATACCGTGGGTACCCATGACGACGAGCGAGCTGTTCTGCTCGGCGACGACCTCATTGATGGTGGTGAAGATGCTGCCCTCACGGACAATGTAGCGAACTTGGCAATTCTCGTCTTGAGCGAACTGCGCTACGATGCCTTCGAGCCTCTGTGCAGCCTCGGCGGACTGGGACTCCTTCTTAACGATGTGGAGGAGGACAACCTCAGCCTTCATGTTGCGCGCGATGTGCGCAGCATGCTTAACGGCGCAATCGGCGCGCTCGGTGAAATCGTAGGGTACAATAACGTTCTCCATAGAATTATCCATAAAATATTGGTTAATAGGACTTTTATCTTCTGTTTATTGGGGATATTGGCTTTGAGGGGAGATACCCTTTTTCGCCGAAAAACTCCAATCGGTGTAAATTATTGCTTAAAATTAATTCATATATATCTGAAAAAAAAGTAAATTGCAAGAAATTCAATCACGCATAATGCCAACAACTCACGATAGAGGCGACGAAGAGCCGCGCCGGGCCCCCTCCACCTGGCGCCGCGTCTGCCTGCTCTTGGCTTTGCCGCTGCTACTGCTCCACACATCGACCGGCGCCACAATGGCCGAGACTCGCAACGACATAATCAGCATACCGTCCCACATGCCGCGGAAGGCAGGTGCGGACACGGCTGTCGTGTCTTGCCGCCCATACGTAAGGGTTGAATGGCAAGAGGCGGAGGACTTCACCCCACCCTACCACATCCGCCAGATAGCCGGCAACGACACCCTTTTCCAAGCCACCACCAACGAGACGGACTTCTCGGTATGCGTTTGCCGGATTGCCTCGTCGTCCCTCGATATATGCTCAAGTGAGGGCGGGAGCGTAAAGGTTCGCCTGACGTACGACAAGCCGGTATTCCCGTGGGCCTCAATGGGCTTCACGTTGTTCTTCGTGGTCATATCCATAGGCGGCGTATGGCTCTACACGCTGCGCCAGAAGCGCAAGCTGGACACAACCCGCCGCGAGATTGAGGAGAGCAAGACCCGCCACACCCGCAAATATGAGTTCGCCACAGTTCTCTTCTCAGATATACAAGGCTTTACAAAAATCGCAGCCCACATCAATCCCGAGCAACTCGTGGACGAGCTCGACCGATATTTTATCTACTTCGATGAGCTTGTAGACCGCTACGGGGTGGAGAAAATCAAGACTATCGGCGACGCGTATATGTGCGCCGGCGGCGTGCCGGACACCGACAGCGCGAACCCCATAGAGGTGACGCTTGTGGGCCTCGGGATGATAGCCTACGTCAATGAGCGCCAGACGGAGCATAAGAATTTCTGGAATATACGCGTCGGCATCAACACGGGCCCCGTGGTGTCGGGTCATCTCGGCAATATCAAGAAAGTATTCGACATATGGGGCGACACCGTCAACACCGCATCCCGAATGGAGAGCAGTGGCGAGGCAGGTCGCGTCAACGTCAGCGAGAGCACGTACCTCAAGATACAGGACTTCTTCGACTGCGAATACCGCGGCAAGATGCCAGTGAAATACAAGGGCGAGATTGACATGTATTTCGTCAACCGCCTCAAAGAGGAGTATTGCCAACCGGGCAGCACGCATCTGCCCAACACCCTGATGCTCCGCAAGATGCAGATTTTGCGTGTCCACGACTTTGAGCAGACAGTCCGCGACACGACCCTCAAAGGAGCGCATCCCAACCTCATAGCGCGCTTCGACGCCTACCTGACCCGCGTAAGCACCCTGACGTCTATGGAGAAGATGACGGAGGACGAGATAGCCGTTTGCGGAGTATCGGCCATATTCATCTTCGTCAAGATAAACATACCGCGAGACACAACGGTGTGCGGCAAGGTGGCAAGCGAGGAGCTTATGCGCAAGATGCACCTCTCGGACCCGCTCCGCGAGGGCGTCAAGAGAATCGTGGCGCACGTGGTGGCCGGCAAGGCTCCGGAGGACCGTATGGAGGAGGTGCTGACCGACGGACTCAACGAAATCTATGGCCGCAAGGAGATAATACCGCTACTCATGGCACTCCACGAGGAGTTGGTGAGCCGCGACATCGAGAGCAAGAGTTTCAACTCATGGCTCAGCAAGCAGAGGCAGGTCATTGCCGACTTCACGTACTACACCGACTCGGCCCGCAAGCTGTGCGAGATGCCCCGCGCCAAGCAGCTGGAAATTGTGGATCTTACGCTGACGATGTAACACCTACTCACAGTTAACAAGTAAAAAAATCTCGTTTTATTAATTCAGCTGCGGTAAGATAGTCGCACAAAGTCTAGTTATAGCATTACCAATGATAAACTGATAGCCAAGCCGAATGTGACCTCTTTACATTTGCTAAATTATATAAAATTATCGGTGCACCGAGGGGAGTGTTAATATTTGTAAAAACCCACATTTTAACCATATTATAAGCCGCCACAGGGACCGAATATCCGCCCTATGCGGTACACACCGCCAAATCTGCAGCATATTTCCGTATCTTTGCCAACAATAGCCATATAAGGCGGAACACAAACCACAAGGAGACATGAGCGAAGCCAAGCGCATCCCATACGGAGTCTCGGACTTCATAACCATAATGACCGAGGACTATTACTATGTGGACAAGACGAAGTATATACCCGACATTGAGCGGCAACCGGACTTCCTCTTCTTCACGCGGCCACGCCGTTTTGGCAAGAGTCTGTGGATCAGCATGCTCCAAGCATACTACGACAGTTATTATAAGGACCAGTTCGACGAGCTTTTCGGCAGTCTGTGGATTGGGAGTCATAAGACTAAGAACCAGGGGCGGTATCAGATTATCTCTTTCGACTTCTCAAATGTGGGCGGGACTCCCGAAGAGCTCAAAGAGAATTACAACACTCACGCCTGCCTGCGACTTGACGACTTTATGCGTAAATACGAGACATCGTACCCCTCCGACATAGTCAGAGAATTTTTTGCATCAAAGGACGCCAGCTTCAAGATACAACTTGTGGGCATCACAGCAAAGCGTCTACGCATCCCTCTCTTCCTCATCATTGACGAGTACGACAACTTTACAAACACAGTCCTCAACGAGCACGGCGAGGCGGTCTATCACGCCATAACGCATGCTGACGGCTTCTACCGCGACGTATTCAAGAAATTCAAGGGAATATTCAGCCGAATCATAATGACTGGAGTGAGTCCTGTAACTCTCGACGATCTGACAAGCGGTTTCAACATCGGTTGGAGCATCTCCACAAAGAAGAATTTCAACCAGATGCTAGGCTTCTCAGAAGAGGAGGTGCGGGAGATGTTCACGTACTACAAATCTGTTGACTTACTACCAGAGGACTGCGACATAGATAAGAAAATTGAGGAGATAAAGCCCTGGTACAATGGCTATTGTTTCTCGGAACGAGCATTAGACTCACAAAGTCGAGTGTTTAATAGCGACATGGTCTTGCGGTATATGCATAATTATGTTGATGAAGGTTGCGAACCCAAGTCTATGATAGACCCCAATGCCGGCACTGACTATAAAAAGCTCAGCACACTACTCCAGCTCGACAAGCTTGATGGCGACCGTAAGGGCGTGTTACAGAGAATTATTGAGGACGGGCAAATCGCCGAGGACGTAGAAGAGTCGTTCCCAGCAAACAAGCTAACGAACCCCAAGATGTTCACGAGTCTCCTGTTCTACTATGGTATGCTGACGTTCAAGGGGACGTTCGGCTCACTGCCAATCCTTGGCATACCAAACAACAATGTGCGCAAGCTATACTACAACTACATGATAGAGCAGTTGGGCAGCGATGCGCATATAAATTCGGAGGCGTTGGAGAAGACGTTCAATCTCATGGCGATAGACGGGGATTGGAAACCAAGCATGAAATACCTTGCCGAGGCATACGCAAAGGTAGCGTCAGTTCGCGACGGCATTGAGGGCGAGAAGAACATACAAGGTTTCTTTATGGCATACCTAAGTTCTTGCAACTACTACTTCGTAGTCCCCGAGCTTGAACTCAACCACGGATATTGCGACTTCTTCCTCTTGCCGGACTCCCGCTTTAAGAGCACACGGCACAGCTATATCATTGAGCTCAAGTACCTGCCGAAAAAGGATTGGACGGAGACGGTTGCCAATGCGCAATGGGAGGAGGCCGTGAAGCAAATCAGCGGCTACGCCTTGGCCCCGCGCGTGGAGGCCCTGCGGAACGGGACAGAGCTGCATAAGATTGTAGTGCAGTTCTGCGGATGGGAGATACAGCGGATGGAGGAAGTTAACAGTTAGCAGTTTAAACATATTATCATAGCGAACATAGGATTCAGATCCAATTCTCAAAACGGCATGTACTAATCAAGCACAGAGGTAACGCAGCAGCACTCACAAAGTACAAAAAATCCCCGCCAAGAAAGCCGCAAAAGGCTTCTTGGCGGGGATTAGAGTATAATTTCAGTACCTAATGTAGTATTATCGGAAAGAGAACATCTTCCAACACTTATCAGTGCCAGGCTAGTGTTGCAGGCAACCACCCGCAACTGTTAACAGCTAACTGTCAACTAATTGCCCGCCTCCTGGTTCTGCTTGATGCTCTCGTAGACCTCCTTGGTGATGTTCTCGTAGCTCTCGTCGGAAGCCGCTTTGGGGTAGACGGGCGGGAGGAACTCCACCTGGACGCGATGCGGACGGGGCAGTTTGCGGCCCTTAGGCATAGCTTGGAAAGCGCCCTTGATGGAGACGGGGACAACGGGCACGTTGAGCTCCTTGCTGAGGATGGCGAAAGTCTTCTTAAACTCACCGAGTTTGCCGTCGGTGGTACGCGTACCCTCGGGGAAGATGATGATGTTCTTCTTCTTCTTGAGTGCCTCGCCCATCTTCTGGATGGACTCCTTGAGGTTGCTCATGTCCATAACGATGACGTTGTGCGTAGCGGCCATGAACTTGACGAAAGGCTGGCGAATATGCTGCTCTTTGGCGTAGAAATAGGTGTTCTTGATGTCGCGGTATTTGAGGAACGACATCACGAAGAGGCCATCAAGGAAACTCTGGTGGTTGGGGGCTATGATTACAGGCCCGTCGGGGATGCGCTCGGCACCCTTGCCACGGAGTTTGAAGTAGAGTTTGAAGAAAGGTTGCGAGAGGGCAATGAAGATGCGGCCGGTGACCCATGTCTGCGGGAGCTTGAGGGTCGTGTGCTCGCGGAGAATCTTCTTCCAGTCAATCTTCTCCATCTGCATCTTGGTCTTGCCCTCGGCCACGAAATCGGCCATCTCGGACACGCTCTTGAAAGCGGTAAGCTGGTCGGTGGAAACCTCAAGGCCGAAGCTGGAGTTGATAAAGACCTGAAGACCAACCTTATCGAGAGAGTCGAAAGCGAGGTCGAGCTCAATGTGGTCCGTCGGGCGAACCTTGCAGACCTTCTCGCTCTCGATGTACTTCTTTATCATCTTATACTCGTCGCTCATAGCCTCCTCGACGACTTCGGGGGCCACGGTCTCATTCTCAGCCTCTACGAGGAGACTCTTGAGTTTGAAACGCTGAATCTTGTCGAGACGAGTGCGCGGGAGGTCGTTGCGATAGACCTTGACACTGAAAATCTTCTTATACCCAGCCGCGTCAGCATTATACTTTTCGAGGACATCCCACTTAATCTTCTCCTCGATCTGCGCATCGGTCATGGAGGATGCGAGAGCGGGAGTAGGGACGATGATTGCCACGAGGGCATCGTCCTTATCGGTCACTGCGGCCTCCTTGACGATGTCGGTATAGGCTTCGAGTTTGTGCTCTATGTCGGTGGGATTGACGTTCTTACCGTTGGAGAGGACTATAATCTCCTTGCGGCGGCCAGTCACTACCACGCGGCCTTTATCGTCGAGATAACCGAGGTCGCCGGTATAGATCCAACCATTGCGGACAATAGCGGCAGTCTCCTCAGGGCGGCCGTAATAGCCTTGCATGATATTGTCGCCATGGACCACGAGCTCACCTTCGCGGATCTCAACTTCGCAACCGGGGACAGGCTGGCCCGAGGCACCGGGGGTGAAGTCGCCAGGGCGCGTGAAGGCGATCATCGGGGCGCACTCCGTCATGCCATAACCCTCGAGGATGTCGAGACCGAGGGTCTGCATCTTCTTGGCGACAGCGGGGTCGAGAGCGGCGCCGCCACTGACGAAGTACTTCATCTTGCCGCCCATCATCTTGCGGATGGAGGCGAAGACGGTGCGCGAAAGGGTGCGACTACCAATCTTCTCGCAAATCTTATAGAGGGTGCGAGTAATCCACTTGGCGTCAATCTTACCGCAGATGGCCTTGGTGAGCATCGAGTAGAGACGCGGAACGCCAATGATGATGCCGACCTTGCCGCCGGCGAGGGTCTTCATGAGATCCGGCGCACTCATACTTGGGCAGATGGCCACGCTGCCACCCGTGACAAGCGGAGCGATGAGCGAGCCCATGAGAGGCAGGACGTGGTGGCAAGGGAGAAGAATCATCGTACGTATATCGGGCGTAAAGATGGGCACACCCTTGCTTACGGCGTTGATATTGAAGTAGATATTCTTGAAGGAGAGCATTACGCCCTTAGGGCTGCCAGTGGTGCCACTGGTGTAGACAATGAGGCACGTATCCTCCATGTCGTACTCAATATTGGCGGCGGTAGCCGAAGTCGGGCGGTTCTCCATCTCGGAGTCCATAACAATCACCTGCTGATTGCCGCCAGCGCGTTGGACAGCCTCACGTGCCACTTCGGCACAAGCATCGGAAGCTAGGATGGAAGTAGGAGTACAGTCCGAAAGGACGTAGGCGAGGTCGGCGGCGGACGAAGTGCAATCTACTGGTACAGCCACTCCGCGCCTCTGCCATATGGCGAAGAGGGCGTAGATGAAAGCCGGACGGTTCTCGGAAAAGATGACAACGCGGTCGCCACGGACGGAAGTCAGTCCGCTGGCAAAATCTGAGATTCGCGAGAGGAGCTCCGTATAGCTAACCTCTTTCTCGGCGGTCCAGATGGCCGTCTTATTATGATCACTAATCATTCGGTAGGGATAAGTTCAGGAGCGCGACTTGACTTGAGAGAGGTCTCTTGGGGGAGTGAAGTCGGCATCGAGTTCCTTAATGTGGGAGTGGTGGAAATACTCACCACGAGAGTGAGTACAAACATCACGCCACAGATACGCAAATGTAATATATTTTGCCGAACTGAGGGAACGAACGTTCCCCCTATCGGCTGTCTTTTGTGGATATATAACGTTTAACAGTCCAACTGTAGAAATTTATTTCGCTCGCACCACCCTACTCACGGCTGGCGAGCAGAGCCTCGGCCGACCGCATATCCTCAGGCGTGGTGAGTTTGATGTTGCCGCGAAGGCCCTCTGAGAGATGCACCTCATGACCAGTAGCCTCGACCACGCTGGCATCGTCCGTAAAGAGAGGCGACCACGGCTGGGCATATGCGCCCACAAGGAGGTCGGAGCGGAAAACCTGCGGAGTCTGGACCATTACGACCTTTGAGCGCTCCACGGCATGGCTCACCCCACCCTCGTCAATCATCCTTACGGACTCGACAGAGGGCAGCACGGGAATGGCCGAACCATAGAGCTCGGCATCGGAATAGAGATGGCTGATGAAATCTGCAGTAATGAGCGGACGCACACCATCATGCACGCCCACGACGCCTTCGCCCTTCCATACGGCCACGCCATGTGACACACTCTCGAAACGCGAAGAGCCACCGGCAACGACCTCCACCTCGGCCTTGAAATCATATTCGCGGCATAGCGCGGCCCAAGCTTCCATCTGTGCGGCGGGCAAGACCACCACCACCCTCATGCCGGGCACCGAGGCGAAAACCTCGACGGTGCGCATCAGGACGGGCCGACCGCCAAGGGGCAGGAACTGCTTGGGCACAGCCGACCCCATACGCGAGCCACTTCCGCCCGCCACAATTATAGCAAGGTATCGAGACATAAGGAGGTTTATTTTTTTATCTTCAGAGTATTGGGCGAAGCATCACCTGATTGAGAATAAGGAACATAACCACCGCACCCATGACGTAGCCTGTGATTATTTGCGCCGGCGTATGCGCCTCCTCGTAGAGACGCGTCCAGGCCGAGACACCCGCCACAATGAAGGCCACCACAGCCACAGGCGTAAAATCCTGATGGTAACTGGTGCCGACCACCCAGACGTAGGAGAGCAGGCAGCCCGCGCCAATGGCATGGAGGCTCACCTTCCAAAAGATTGAGCATATAGACGCCGCAAAGAGAGCCACCGCCTCGCCGATAAGCATACCCGTGACGGGACGCGGGACGCTACCCATAATGAGAAACACCGAGCAGCCAATGGCGAGCGACGAGAGCATAAGCGGGTGGACGCGCTCGGAGTGGGTAGGCATCTCGATGTCGCTAATCTGACCAATGGCAATGAATAAGCCAATGAACACCAGCGGGATAAGGCATGCGAAAAGACCAACGCTGCCAAGGATGCGCGCATTGAGCGACATTGGCATATCGGCATAGGGAGTTGGGGTGTAGAGCACCAGGAGGGTGCAATAGACGGGCATCAGCAGGGGGTGGAGCACCACGGTGATTACACGCGAGATGATGTCGGTGGCGGAACTGTTCTTCAAATTGGTCGGGTTTGAGGAGGGGAATTAATTTTCTAAAAAGTGCCCTTGGAGGTATTCTACAGAGCGGGTTTAAAGAGTCTTGCGGAGGCGCGCGACGGGGATGCCGAGCTGCTCGCGGTATTTGGCCACGGTGCGGCGGGCAATCTGGTAAGACTTAGAGGCGAGGATCTCGACAAGTTTCTCGTCGGTGAGCGGCGCACGCTTATCCTCGGCGTCTATGGCGTCGCGGAGGATGCTCTTGACCTCGCGGGTGGAGACGTCGTCGCCATCGGCATTCTGGATACCCTCTGAAAAGAAGTATTTGAGAGGGAAGATGCCGAAAGTGGTCTGCACGTATTTGCTGTTGGAGACTCGGGATATGGTGGAGACGTCGAGACCCGTACGATCAGCTATATCTTTGAGGACCATAGGTTTGAGTTTGGTCTCGTCGCCGTCTATGAAGTAGTCGCCTTGGTAGTCCATAATGGCCTGCATGACGAGGGTAAGGGTGTTTCGCCTCTGCTTGATGGCATCTATGAACCACTGCGCGGACTTAATCTTGTCGCGGACAAAGGTGGCGGCGTCGCGTTGCTCCTGGCTCTGGTTGGCCTTGTTGGTGGCGTATTCGCGGAGCATCTGGGCGTAGGAGCTGCTAATCTTGAGTTCGGGTTCGCCACGCTGATTGAGGTGGAAACCGAGTTCGCCGTTTTCGTAATCAATTATGAAATCGGGTATTACGTGTTGCGATTGGCGAATTGCGCCACCGCTGTATGCCGAGCCGGGTTTTGGATTGAGACGGAGGATGACGGCCACTGCGGCCTTGAGTTCATCGTCCGTAATCTGGAGACGGCGGGTAATCTTGTCGTAATGGTGCTTAGAGAATTCCTCGAAACAAGTGTCGAGGACATTTATAGCTGTTTCAACCTCGGGAGTCGGCTTGCGATCCTTACGGAGCTGAAGAAGGAGGCATTCGCGGAGGTCGCGCGCGCCAACACCGGCGGGGTCCATTTGCTGGACGGCCTCAAGAACAGTTTGCACTTCGGCATCGGAGACGTCCTCATTGATTGCGAAAGAGATGTCGTCCGCGATGTTGCCGACATCGCGGCGGAGGTAGCCGTCCTCGTCGATATTGCCAATGATGTATTTGGCTATCTGCTCCTGGAGCTCAGTGAAGTTGCAGAGGCCCACTTGCTCTTCGAGGTGCTCATAGAAAGAGGCGGCCTCGGAGTAAGGGACGCGCTCGCGGCGGTCGTCGTCGTCCGAGTAATTATTTGCTTGGAGTTTGTAGGCGGGGATGTCCTCGTTGAGGAGGTAGCCCTCGATGGTGCCGTCGTCCGGCTGCTCGTCTTGCGCGGCATTAACTTGCGGCTCAGTCTGTTGCTCGCGTTCTTTTTGGAGAGTAGCCACTTCGTCCACTTCGAGGACGGGGTTCGCCTCGATTTCCTCCTTGATACGTTGCTCGATTTGCGCCGTCGGAATTTCGAGGAGCTTGACGAGCTGAATCTGCATAGGGGACAGCTTCTGTTGCAGCTTGAGCTGCATACTCTGACTTATGGCCATAACTATTCTCTGGTTTGGGCAACGCCTAATATTACAAATATAAGAAAAAAGCTTGGCAGTGGCACGTTTGGCGCGTCATTTTCTCGTTCCGCATCACCATATCAAAGTCCCGCACACATCAGAGCCTCAGTAGACCGTCGGCCGAGAGCACAGGCACAGTGCGTATTGCCGCGGGATGCTCAAGGCACTCGGCGATGTCGGCATCATACCCCTTTTGACGAAGCCGCTGATAGTGGGCCGAGAGGGGGAAAAGGTCCTGGCCCTCGGGAGCGCGGAGGCGGGCAAGGTCATGAATCATAGCCGATTCGTCGTTGGCGAAAGATATTTCTTTGGAGACGTCGCGTTTGCTGAAGAGTCCAAGGATATCGAACTCACTGGATCCATCGGCAAGGGCAATGACGCAGTCGGCCACAATGGCGGCGCAGAAACAATCCTCGATGGTCATCTGGCCATAATTGCCCGAGCAGACAAAGACAATCTTGTCACAAGCCAGGGCCTCGCAGAGGGTATAAGCGCGCTTGGCAGCCATCTCGTAGTTGAGCATCGAGGCAATGACCACGGCGCGTGCGCCGGCACTATTGCGGATGGCGAGAGTGCCGTTGGTGGTGGTCATGACGACGGTCTTACCTCCGACACGCTCAGGGGTGTAGTCCTGAGGCGAATTACCAAGGTCGAAGCCCGGGATGATGTCGGCATTGCGCTCGCCGCCAAGGATGACGTTCTCGCGCCCGAGTTTATCGGCCATAGACAAGCCCTCTTCGGGCGAGAGAACTGGGGCAACAGCCGCCGCGCCGTTATCCAATGCGCGCGTGATGACGCTCGTGGCACGGAGCACGTCAATTACGACGGCCACGGACGAGGACATATCGTAGCCCTCGGCTGCCTGGGCCGTTGGGAGGATGTCAATGGTCTTGAGACTCATGGGAGAGATTTTTTGCTACGTTGGGGAGAGTAAAAAAAATCGATGAGAGGGGAGCCGGAAGAGGCACACTCTCATCGAAGTTATGAGTTTGACACGTCAGAAGCGGAGGGCAACGGTAGCGCCAAATCCCTCGCCCACGCCAACGGCTGGAGACCAGTTGATGGCGAGGTCGTCCGAGACGTCGAAAGTGAAGAAATGGGCATCGACGCATGCATCGACAATCTGGACAAGGTAGAGACCCGCCATACCGAAGATGGAGAGGTCGCGATAACGACGGTAGTAGTCCTTCTTCTTTTTGAGGGAGCTTTGGAACCACGATTTATATTGCCCCTGCACAAGTTCCTCGGTAAGGTGGGCGCGCTCCACGAAATACATGTAACTCTTGTTGTTAGGGTCGCCAAGGAGGAAATCCCGATAGGCGCTGCTATACTTCTTGAGGTATTTGTTGTTGAAGTGGATGGCGTAGCCGAGGGCGAAAGCGCCGCCATAGAGGATGGGCAGTTTCCAGTACTTCTTGTTGTAGATTTGGCCGAGACCGGGGAGGATGGCCGCATACATGGTGGCCGTATGAGGCGAGTGGCCGAGCGAACCGACGTGAACGGAAGGGATGAGTCGGACCGTCTCGCCGTCGACGAGGACGAGGGTGTCGCTCACCAAGACGAAAGGCTCCACGGACTCGATTTTAACATCGGAGCCAGGCACCTCGTCACCCACACTTATGATATTCGGGTCGCCATAGTCCTGGGCAAAGGCGCAGCCGCCGCCCCAAGAGAGGAGCGGGATCACGAACGCTGCCACGAGTGACAGAAGGCGGAATGAGTTAGCCATCTTATCTTATCGGGGGGAGAGTTAAGGAGAGAGCTCTCCCTCAGGTCATTATTTCTGACGGGCTGAGTCGAGTATATCCATAATCTTCTCGAGTTCCTCGGCCGAGGCGAAGGGGATGGTGATCTTACCTTTGCCCTTGTCGTTGCAAGCGAGGCTTACCTTGGTGCCGAAATACTGCGAGAGTTGGGAGCCGAGAGCCTTGTACTCCTCGGGGGTCTGCGCCTTGGGTTTGGGAGTTGGCTTATCGGTATTTTGCTCCTCCTCGGGTGCGGGGGACGCGTTGGGATCGTTGTATTCGCGGACCATCTCCTCGATGCGGCGTACGGAGTAACCTTGCTCTATTGTCTCGTGGAAGAGCATGAGCTGAGTTTCCTCGTCCTCGACGCCCATGATGGCGCGGGCGTGGCCCATGCTGATGAGCTTGTCGCGGAGGCCGGCCTGGATGTCCTCGGGGAGTTTAAGCAGACGGAGGTAGTTGGTAACGGTAGAACGCTTCTTGCCCACCTGGTCGGCGAGGGTCTCCTGCGTGAGGTTGCACTCATTGATGAGCCTCTGGTAGCTGAGGGCCTCTTCGATTGGGTTGAGGTCCTGGCGTTGGATGTTCTCGATGAGGGCCACGGCGAGCATCTTGTCGTCGGAGATGTCGCGGACGTAGGCGGGGACCTCCTTGAGGCCACACATCTTGGCGGCGCGGAAACGGCGCTCGCCGGCAATTATCTGGTAACGTCCCGAGTCGACCTTGCGGAGGGTGAGGGGCGTAATGATGCCGTAGTTGAGGATAGAGGTGGCGAGCTCCTCGAGCTCCTCCTCCTTAAAGTCCGTACGGGGCTGCCAGGGGTTGACGTCGATGAGGTCGATGGCAATCTGGTCGACGGCCGCTTTGGACTGCGGCTCCTTCTCCACGGCGTCGTCGCCGAGGAGCGCGCCGAGACCCTTACCGAGTCCGTGCCCGAGGCCTAAATTCTTTGGCATTAATCAGGAAAGTATGGAGTGTGTAAGATAGTTGTTTACTTGTTCTTGGCCGCGATACGGTTGAGGAGTTCGCGGGCAAGGTTGAGGTAGTTCTGAGCGCCCTTGCTGGCGGCGTCGTAGCTGATGGCAGCCTGGCCGTGGCTGGGGGCCTCGGAAAGGCGTACGTTGCGCGCGATGAGGGTCTCGAAGACCATATCCTGGAAGTGACGCTTGACCTCGTCGAGGACCTGGTTGGAGAGGGTCGTGCGGGAGTCGTACATCGTGAGGAGGAAGCCCTCGATCTCGAGCTCCGTATTGAGGCGCTTCTGGATAATCTTAATGGTATTGAGGAGCTTGCCGAGGCCCTCGAGGGCGAAATATTCGCACTGGACGGGGATGATGATGGAGTCGGAAGCCGTGAGGGCGTTGACGGTGATAAGGCCGAGGGAGGGGCTGCAGTCGATGAGGATGAAGTCGAATTCGTCGCGGAGTTTGTCCACCATGCGCTTCATTGTCTGCTCACGGTCGCTCATGTTGAGCATCTCAATCTCGGCGCCAACGAGGTCGATGTGCGAGGGGAGGATGTAGAGATTGTCGATCTCGCACTTGAGGACGGCCGTCTTGGGGTCCACGTCGTTGACCATGCACTCGTAGATGGTGTTCTTCATCTCACGGACGTCGAAGCCGAGACCTGAGGTGGAGTTAGCCTGAGCATCGGCGTCGATGATGAGGACTTTCTTCTCGAGAACCGCGAGGCTTGCGCCGAGGTTGATGGCTGTGGTGGTCTTGCCCACGCCGCCCTTCTGGTTGGCTATTGAAATGACTCTTGCCATTATTGTCTTTTTAAATTTCCGTTTGGCAAAGATACTCTTTTTTCGAGTATATGGCTGCAGTGTTCCACGGGCAAAAGCGGCATTCTGACAAGTGTTGGTTTATATAATTCAGTATGTTACAATAAGTAAGACTGCCGATTAGCGATGTTCCACGACTTATTGACAATCGACTACTGACAGGTGTCAATAACTTTTGCGTCTCATAGCGTTATGGTTTTCAAGTAGATATGCGGCTCGCCTGCAATTATTGACGGAAGTTATTGACAGGGGGTGTTGGCAGGTTATCGAGAGGGCGAACGGGAACCAACTAAAAAGTCTATCTACTCCGCATCTCCCATGTATTTTGCTTCAATATCATCCCAACGAGGAATTGATAATTTTTCGCCATAGAACTTATGGTAGTTCTCGCACATTCTATGCTTCCAACCAGCTCCATCAGACCGCGTGTCGGAGTTTTGATAAACAGTTTGCTCAACAGCCGACAAAAAGTCCTCAAGGCATTCAAATGTCTTGAACTTCGTAGGACTATACCATTTAGCTGGCCTAATCTTATGGACAACGCCATGCTTAATCTGCAAATTGAGAGGCCAAGGCACCTTAGACTTACCAGAGCCAGAAATCATGGACCGGCAGATTTCCCACACTTTCTTAAGCCAAACCTTCTTTATCGTAACGACACCATTGTCATCCATCTCATAGCCGAATATGAGATATGAAACATCAAGCATCCACGGTTTCTCGACAATTTCTTGCTCATACATCTTGAAATCGGCTATATCAAACCCGGGATTGGACTTGTAGTTAAAGGCTTTAATTTCAAGAAGATTATGCCTCCGAGCCTCAGGATCCAAGAAAAAGTCGGGTGGCATCTGCGTATTGTCATTAGGAGCAAAGGAAATATCATTATGAGCAAGATAACCTTCAACCCACTCCTGCATAATATTGCCTACCACATCTTTCTGCCGGACAATGATGCCTACAGAACCAAGATTAAAAGTAATCCGCCCTTTTTGAGTAAGTATCTTCTCATTGTCAAGAAGCCTCGAGTAAAGTTCTTCCGCCGTAATCTTCATATTAACTAATTTAAGTTTGTTCCATAAACTACATCAAGCAGACGACCAGCAACAGCTTTTATAACAGGGACGACCACAGTATTTCCCAACAAATCAAAGCCCTCATTCTCTTTGACATTAAACTTTATGTCATCGGGATATCCGCAAAGACGAAGGCCCTCTCGCAATGTCAGCTTACGCAAGCCGCCATTGTCTGAGACGTACAACTTCTGCATGTCCATAGCCACAAGCGTTGGGGCAATATCATTAGGATCGAGTATTTTATTAATCTCAAAACTCAATTTTCCAGTGACAATGTTATAGCCCATAG
>CAVGTO010000007.1:0-42656 GCA_963631865.1 Eggerthellaceae bacterium | reverse complement strand
CTCCTCTGTCGGGGCTTTGTCGAGAGAGCCTTGGACGGATACGCCATACGTGCCACCCTGGTCCTCACGGACGCTCTCGAGGTAACGTGTCGAGAGGATACGGCCGAGGATTGTCATAGCCGAGGCATCGCGCTGACTGTAGGGATGCTTGTGGCTATAGATGAGGGCGTTGGAAATCTTGCGAGTGGTCATAGGAGCAGAGAACTCGACGTTGACATCACGCTGTGGCATATAATCGTTTCGGGGAGTCCACTTAGCGACTCGTTTGCCCGTGGGGAGATTGCCGAGCCACTTGCAGACGGCGGGCATAACACTGTCGATATCGAAAGAGCCGACAATGACGAAGTCGAAGCCTTTGGCGGAGGAGAAGCGAGCACGCTGTGCCTCAAGGGTCTTGGCGAGCGAAAGATCCTTGAGCTGCTCAACAGAAGAGAGGGACACGGCGTACGGGTTGCCATCGTTGAGAGTTGCCACGAGACGACGACGGAAAATGTTGTCGGGGTTCTTGTTGGCGTTTGCGAGGACACTCTCGAGACGGTTATAGTAAGACTCGAAAGCTACGGAATCCACATGGGGCTCGGCGAACTTGAGGTAGACAAGTTGGAGCATGGTCTCGAAGTCAGCCTTGCTACTGGAGGCGGAGATGCCATCGGTGTAGCGGCCAATAGAGGTTGCGGCCGAGGCATTCTTGCCGGTAAGGGCTTTGCGGAGCTCGTTGTTGGAAAAACGGCCTGTGCCCATCTGGCTTATGACAGAGCCAGACATAGCAGCTGAGAGAGCCACAGTGGTATCGAGAGTGGAATAACCGCCACGGCTTACGGCCGAAAGGATAATCTCATTGTCGGCAAGAGTAGTGGGCTTGAGGTAAACACGGATGCCATTGGCAAGAGTAGCGATGCGGCAACCGTAGACCTTGTCGTCTGCCCATTTCTTAACCTTCTTGGCCTGAGGTTCGACCTCGACGAGGCGTGAGTCTACGCTCTCCTCGGCATATGGGGTAAGTTCCATCTTGGCTATCTCGGCGGAGAGGGCCTTATAGCCGTCAGCATCGAGAACACCTTTGTCGTCCTCAATTGCCGAAACGAGCATCACAGGGGCGGGGGCGAGGATCTGATTGACGTAGGCCTTGATGGCCTCGGGGGTCACCATAGGGACGATAGAGTGGACGAGCTCACGATCGGTGGCGATGGAGGTAATGACGTTGTTAGAGAGGAAAGCGCTGTAATATTCGCCGACGTAGTTCTCATTGAGGACCTTGTTGCGATCCTCATAGGCGTCGTCGTATTGCTTGATATAGTCGGCCGCAGCGCGCTCAAGCTCGCCAGTGTTGACGCCCCAACGGCGGAGTTTCTCAATTTCCTCGAGGAGAATGCGAGTAGCCTCGAGAGTCTTGCCATTCTGAGCCGAGACGGCAAAGATGGCGGCATTGAGAGTAGGCGTGATGTCGGTATCGTACATAGCGGCGTAGCCAAAGGGAGCGCCATTCATGACTAGGTCCGCCAGACGGTTATTGAAGATTTCGCCGCAGAGGCCTGCCACTATCTGCGAAGCATGGAACTCGACGGAGTTGCGAACGGAATCGGGCTCAGGCTCGTAGCGATACTGGATTTGGACCGTCGTACGGGTGCACTCCTTGTCGCGGAGGATGGAGTAGACGGGCTCCTTGCTGATGGGGATCTTGAAATAGGTACGCTCGGCGGGATTGGCTTGTGCGGGGATGTCCTGCCAAAGTTCCTTAATCTTAGCCTCGACACGCTTAGGATCGACGTCACCTACAACGACAATGCCCTGCAGGTCGGGGCGATACCACTTATGGTAGTATTTGCGGATGGCCTCGTAGGGGAAATTGTTGACAACGGCGGTATCGCCGATAACGTCACGTACGGCATAGCGAGTGCCGGGCATAGTGTTGGCGTTGTGGGCGAAATACATGCGTCGTGAAGCTGAAGCGCGGGTGCGCCACTCCTCTCGGATGACACCGCGTTCCTTATCGATCTCATCGCCTGCGAGAGTAATGAAGCCGCTCCAATCGTGGAGGACGAGGAGAGCGCTATCTACGATGGCGGGGTCGGTGGTGGGGACGGTCGAGAGGTTGTATACGGTCTCGTCGAGGCTGGTGAAGGCGTTGACGTTCTCGCCGAAGCGGACGCCGACGCGTTCAAGGAAGTTGATAATGCCCTTATCGGGGAAATTCTTTGTGCCGTTGAAGGCCATGTGCTCAAGGAAGTGAGCAAGGCCGTCTTGATCATCCTCCTCAAGGATGGCACCAACTTTTTGGGCAATGTAGAACTCAGCTGTGTTCTTGGGGAGTTCATTGTGGCGAATGATGTACGTCAGGCCATTGTCGAGGTGACCTACAAGGACTGCCGTGTCGGGCGTGAGGGGAGTGAGCCCCTGAGCCAAAACGGCATTGTGTGATGCGAACGAGGCCGTGGCCAAGGCGCAAGCCAAACTAAGAGCGCGTGTTGGTATTCTCATTGATTAATTGTATCAGTAATTGATGCAAATATAGTTTTTAGAAATGGAATACTTAAGTAATTTCGCACATAAAATAACCTCTAACGCAATGAAGGAGAAGAAAACACTCGCAATGGCCACCATCATGGCCACCATCATGGCCACACCCGCCGCGGCGACCACCGCAGACGAGCCAGGATACGGAGACGAGGAACAGACCGACTCGGACTACGACGCAGAGGACGAGAATGTGAGCATCGAGAACTTCGGACTGACGCAAGAGGATGTCGAGGCATTCATCGCCACGGACAGCGTGGTGGGTTCTACAGAAGGCTCGGCAATCATCCCTGGAGCCAACGCCAGCCTGCGCATCTCAGAAGGAATGAGGTTTATTGGCGCATCCGATGCTCAGAAACTCCTGGAATTATACTGGGGCAACGCAGAGGACACGACTGTGCTCGGTGCACTGGTACCTGCTGACGCAACACTGATGAACGACATCCAATTGGCGTATATACTCTACTATTCAGGCAACGGATACATCTCCGACGACGACGCCAACGACATTGACTACGACGACTTGCTGAAGGACATGCAAGAGACGACCCGCATGTACAGCGACTCCCTTGAGATGTTGGGTTATCCGAGGCAGGAACTTGTAGATTGGGCAAAAATCCCGTCATACGACAGCGACCGCAAAATCCTCCGTTGGGCCAAGCATATGAAATTCACATATTCCGATGGAGAGGAAAGTGAGACTCTCAACTACGACGTGTGCATCCTCGGACGCTATGGCTACGTCATGATGCAAGCCATAAGCACAATGGAAGATGCGGACGAAGTGATTGCAAAGGGAGACAAACTGTCGGCGCAAGTCAACTTCGACAAGGACTACCGCTACCAGGATTTCGACGAGGCCACTGACAACGTGAGCGACTGGACGATTGGAGGCCTCGTAGCCGGCGCAGCCCTCGCATCCAAGACCGGACTCCTGGCCAAGATTGGCCTCCTGTTGGCCAAGGGGTGGAAACTGATTTTGGTTGCCGTAGCTGCTATTGGAGCCCTCTTTACCAAGCTCAAGAAGGGCAAGAAAGAGGACGAGACGGCGAACAATTAGCGATTGACTGCTTACGATTTAAGGCATCAGCCTCACGGCCCGTTTTTCTTGCGGGCTGTGAGGCTAATGTTTTTTAATCACATATTAATAGCGCATAATAATGTCCATAGATAGCAGTGATAAACCAGCAGCCACAACAGACACCACATACTCGGATTGAGTCGTCTATTTTTCTTACCTTTTGGACTGAGCAAACGAATTTTGAACTCAAATAACCATAGCCTTCATATGCCTAGTCCGCCAATGGCGAAGCTGACAAAAGCAACCATCACAGATATGAACGGGAAGCGCAGCCTGATAACCTATGCGGCCGTCACCGCAGTGATATACATATCGCTCTTTGTCTGGAGCGCAGAGTTTCCTCTCTTTTGGGACAACCCGCAACAGATAGGTGCCGAAGGCAACTGGTTCTACGCCAATGGGCACAGCACAATCATAGAGCCTGCAGGAGTTGGCACAGGATATCACATACCATTTCTGCCTTACGTAACGTCCGCAATATGGATGGTCACGGGACGGAGCGTCGTAATTAGCCACGTGCTGGCGCTTGCTGCCGCCGCATTGCTGATAGTCGGCACGTGGGGCATAGTCAGAGACTAACTTCGGGAATGGCGAGTGCCGTGGTTGGCTTGTTGCTCGTGACGGAGCCTACTGTAGTGACGCAGTTCTGCGAGGCATCGCCGGACTTCATTATGCTGGCCATGTTGGCAAGTGGGCTGAGCGCATTTGCGAGCGGACGATATGCGCTGACTGGTTTTGCACTATTGGGTATGGGGCTTATGAATATGCGCGGAGTCATGGCCGCTGTTTTCCTAGGGAGCGTTATGTGCATTGCGAGGTACCGAGACGGGGGACTGACATGGCGCACGGTGGCGAAATTGGCATTGCCTTCGGTTGTCGTCTTCGGTGCGTATTACGCCACGTACTTTGCCGTCAACGGGTGGTTCTTTGGCGAGTCGTCCAATTACTCCGAGCATTATGCACAGCCGACGTCTGTGGCTTATGTAGCGAAGCATGTGGCATCACTCATTTTGCGCATGTTGGAGCAGGGGCGAATCATTATTTGGGCAGGGGCAGCATGGCTTGTGCTCAGATTAGTCGTGATGGGCATCTTGGCAGAGATTGTCGCATTTGGCCTACTGTTATGGTCGGTACTCGGCAAGATATTCGGATTCACGCATGCCGATTCGGGATGGACATCGATATTCGTACTGGTCATCTTCTTTGGCGGCTTGCAATTGATAACCACGGGAATCGTAGGGCTCTACGTCGGCAGTATTTTTGACGAGGTCAAGCGTCGTCCCGAATACATTATTGACACCGAAGAGGGCGGAGATGGTTATTTATAATCGTTTTTCGCTATTTTTGCGCTACGGAAATGTATAAATATAACGACAACCGACAAAATGGAACTCACTATAGTAAAAGTAGGCGGAGCCGTAGTAGAGGAGCAAGCCTCGCTCGCAGCCCTGCTGGACGGCTTCGCATCGCTCAGCGGCAATAAGGCCCTCGTGCATGGCGGCGGCCGCTCGGCTACCAAAATATCTGAGAAACTGGGCATTGAGGCCCATATGGTCGAAGGCCGCAGAGTCACCGACGCAGAGACACTGAAAGTCGTGACGATGGTCTACGCCGGCCTTGTCAATAAGAACATTGTGGCGCAACTGCAATCGCGCGGCGTAAACGCACTCGGCTTTACGGGAGCCGACCTCGGCGTGATCCTCTCTGCCAAGCGTCCGCCCAAGAAGATGTCCGATGGGCAAGTAGTAGACTTTGGTTTCGTTGGCGACGTAAAGGAAGTCCACACCGACGTACTAGCAAGCCTCATCGCCCAAGGCGCAGTGCCAGTAATGAGCCCCATAACGCACGACGGGCAAGGTAATCTACTGAATACCAATGCCGACACCATAGCAAGCGAACTCGCCCGTGCCATGGCAAAAGCCGACTTCAAGGTACGACTTGTATACTGTTTCGAGAAACCGGGGGTGCTTTTGGACGCCAATGACGACTCGACGGTTATCCGAGAGCTCGACTATGACACATTCAAGGAGTACCAGAAGAGTGGCGTAGTGGCCGCCGGCATGATACCGAAACTCGACAATGGCTTCGATGCCATCCGAATGGGTGTATCGTCGGTAGTCATAACCAACGTCGAGGGCCTCAAGACAGGACTTGGCACAATCCTCAAACTCTAAGGGGGGGGGGAAAGAACCTCATCACATATCATTTCTCCACTACGGCGATATGAACTATACAGAAGAGAGCGTCGAACTCCTCAAACGGATGATAGCCATTCCCTCCGTCAGTCGCGACGAGACGGCAGTGGCCGATATGCTCCAAGCGCAGATGACGCAATGGGGCTTGGCAGTCAACCGCAAAGGCAATAACCTGTGGGTGCGCGAGCAATCGTGCTCGGCAGGCAAGCCCGTCATACTCCTCAACTCGCACATCGACACCGTGAAACCAGCCGCAGGCTACACCCGCGACCCCTTCACGCCCGAGGTTGAGGACGGCAAGCTATACGGCCTCGGCAGCAACGACGCCGGCGGCCCCATGGTGTGCCTTCTCGCCGTGTTCCGCCAACTGATAGCGGAGGAAGAGGAACGACCGTACACCCTTATCTTTGCAGCATCGTGCGAAGAGGAGGTCAGCGGCAAGAACGGACTCGAAAGCATATTGTCAGAGCTTGGCAACGTGGATCTTGCCATTGTTGGCGAGCCCACAGGAATGCAACCCGCCGTGGCAGAGAAAGGCCTTATGGTCCTGGACTGCACAGCCCTAGGCAAGAGCGGGCATGCGGCACGCAACGAGGGCATAAACGCCATCTATCAGGCCATGCCAGCCATCGAATGGTTCCGCACGCACACATTCGACCGCGTCAGCCAATTCCTTGGGCCTGTAAAAACCTCCGTAACGCAGATTGAGGCGGGCACGCAGCATAACGTGGTGCCAGACACATGCCGATTCGTGGTAGACGTGCGCGTCAACGAGCTGTACTCCAACACCGAATTGCTCAGCCTCATAAAGCGCGAATGCCCCACGGCTCAGATGCCCATTACCATCCAAGAGCGCTCAACTCGCCTCGGCAGCTCGCATATAGCAATGGACCACCCGATAGTCCAGCGCGCATTGTCGCTCGGCCTCAAGCCTTTCGGTTCGCCCACCATGAGCGACCAGGCCCTCATGCCATTCACGTCCATCAAGATAGGTCCCGGCCAATCGTCGCGCTCCCACACAGCCAACGAATTCATAGGCCTCGACGAGATTGAGGAGGGAGTGAAGACATATCTTGCCCTGCTCAAGGGACTCAAACTGTAATAATTAGTAACACAGACATAATATACAACATAGCTATATGAAGCTTTGGGATAAAGGATATTCGGAAGATGAGCGCATAGACCGCTTCACCGTAGGACGCGATCGAGAGCTCGACCTTCACCTCGCGCCTTTTGACGTACTCGGCACGATGGCCCACATCACCATGCTCGAGACTATCGGGCTCATTGGCCACGACGAGCTGCCAGTGCTCCTAGCCGAGCTAAATAATATTTATAAGACTACGCAGGACGGCACTTTCGTAATCGAGGACGACATAGAGGACGTGCACTCTCAAGTAGAGCTCATGCTTACCCGCAAACTTGGCGACCTCGGCAAGAAAGTCCACAGCGGACGCTCTCGCAACGACCAGGTGCTACTGGACCTCAAGCTCTACATCCGTTACCAGATTGAGGACCTGACGAAGCATATCGCCAAGCTCTTCGACGTACTCCAGGCTCAGAGCGAGAAATATAAAGACATCCTCATCCCCGGCTACACCCACCTCCAGGTGGCCATGCCATCTTCCTTCGGCCTCTGGTTCGGAGCGTACGCCGAGAGCCTTACGGACGACATGACGATGCTCGCAGCCGCATGGGACGTAGCCAACCAAAATCCCCTCGGAGCGGCAGCCGGCTACGGCAGCTCGTTCCCGCTCAACCGCACGCTCACCACCAAGTTGCTAGGCTTTAGCGACTTGGCATATAACGTGGTTTATGCGCAGATGGGGCGCGGCAAGACGGAGCGCATCGTGACCTTCGCACTCGCATCTATTGCCGAGACCATTGGCCGCCTGGCATTCGACGGCTGCCTCTTCACGAGTCAGAACTTCGGATTTATCCACCTGCCAAAGCAGATGACCACAGGCAGCTCCATCATGCCGCACAAGAAGAACCCCGACGTCTTCGAGCTCGTACGTGCGCACTGCAACAAGATTCAAGGAGCGTCGAACACCATCCGCCTCATCTCGGGCAACCTGCCAAGCGGCTACTTCCGCGACATGCAGATTATCAAAGAGGTCTTCATTCCGCTCTTCGAGGAGATAAAGGATTGCATCGACATCACGGCCTACGCCATCGAGAACATCGAGGTTGAGAAGGACGTCATGAAGGACCCGAAATATAAATACGCATTCTCCGTAGAAGAGGTTAACCGCCGCGCACAGGCCGGCACGCCATTCCGCGATGCTTACCGTCAGGTAGGCATGGAGATTGAGGCCGGTCAATTTGAATTCAACGGCGAGCTGCACCACACGCATGAGGGGAGCATTGGCAACCTCTGCAACGACAAGATTCGCGAAAAGATGGACCGCATCCGCAGCCGTTTCACATTCGACGAAGTCAACACGGCACTCGACAATCTGCTCCGATGACCCGCATCTGCAAGCGACATAATAGCGTGTCCACCACGACCATAATGGCCGTGGCGGCCCTTTTTGCCCTACAGGCATGCCACGAGACGACGGAAGTCAGAGGCCGGGTGCTTATTGACCTCAATCGGACGACGAGCGAAGCAATGGAAGTAAAATCCATACTCTCCGACAGCGCAAGGCACTTCAGCCTCACGCCCGACAAGGATGGAGTTTACTCCTTTGCCACGGACACCTTGCCCACCGACATATACGTCGGCACACTCACCAGCGGACAAGTACTGCCTATGGTTCTCGCCACAGGCGAACCGCGGAAGATTTGCGGTTCGGTGGCTGAATGGAACCTGTTGACCGCCTCCGACTGCGAGACCAAGGCTGTTATTGCAGCCGAACGCATCAGGCGGCAATTACAAACAGCATGTGACTCCGCCCGCACTGCAGCCAACACGTCTACAGCCGACGGACGGCGAATTGTGGCCGACAGCCTGCGCACGGTACGTTTAGCCGCGAGGACCGAGGCCGACAAGATTTTGACGCAGTTAAGCGACACTATGTTGGCGGCATTGCCAATAATAGGTCTGAGTGGACTCTATGACGACGTGGCGGACAACGACATGCTCCTCGGCAGACTGACAGCCATTGCGGCTCGCCACCCCGAATTCACCGCACTCGCACTCCGAGCCACGCATCTCGGCAAAGTAGCCAAGCTCAATGACATACGCCGCAAAATGAGTGCGGGAGCCGAAGCTCCGGACTTCCTTTTCGTAACGGGCAGCGCAGACTCCACTGCACGAGCCGACATAGCAGGCCGACGCATAGCACTCGCTCTCCTACCCGACTCGGCGCACACAGGAAGCCGCACGACAGCCCTCCTCGACGCACTCGCAGCCGAAGGCGCTAAAATCTATGTCGAGACAGCGGACAACAAAGTAGACCTGCCGACAAAGAACACAACGTGCGGCCGATTCGCACGCCTCGACGCACGGACAAACCTTATGCTTTTCCGCCCTGTGGTGATTGTCATTGGCAAAGACGGCAAGGTAGAACGCTTAGCAATTGACAATTAAAGATTGCTTAACTATCTTTGCACTCGCAAAAGCACACATAGAACCATACAAACAAGACTGATGAAAAAACAAATCATCATATTGGCCGCCGCAGCCATGTCGCTTCAGGCGTGCAACCCCGACAAAGGGAAATCCGTAGTCGAGGGCTCGTTCACAGGAGCAGAGAACCAGAAAGTTTACCTTGATGAGGTTGGCCTTTCCGCACAAAGTTTCGTGGTAGACTCAGCCGACGTCGAGTCCGACGGTTCTTTCCGCCTCGTCGGAAAGTTGCAGAGCGAGCCCACTTTCTATAACGTACGCCTTGCCGACGGTCGCTCTTTCGCCGTGGTCCTTGATTCGGCACAGACACTCCACCTCACTGCCGACGCCAGCGCATCGCTCCTGCCTGGCAATGTAACTTTCGAGAACTCAGAAGAGAACGACAACCTGCAGAAAGTCATGGTAGGCGCGTCGGACATCCTCGCCAAGATTAAGAATGGCACGGCTGTCTACTCCGACGTCAAAGCGTATAAGGACGAACTCACAAAGATGATCCTTGCCAATCCGCGCTCGATGGTCAGCTATTATATTGTATTCCAGCAAATAGGTGGCCATCCACTCTACGATGCGATGGACAAGGAGGATGTTAAAGTCTTCTCGGCAGCTGCCACCTCACTGCAATTGGCATATCCGAACAGCACGCAAGTCAAGTACCTCTGCGACTACACCCTCAGCGCCCGTGCGCTCCAGAAGCAGAACGCACGTCGCGACTCACTTATGCAGACCGCCACGAAACTCAATTCACCGGACCTCGCTATGCCCGACAAAGAAGGCAACGAGGTTCGCCTCACCTCACTTCGCGGCAAGACCGTACTCCTCTACTTTTGGGCAGCAGCCGACGAGAACTCGGCCAATATGTTTAATCAGCTCAAATCGACCTACAACAAGTATCACAACAGAGGTCTCGAGATCTACGCCGTATCATTCGACACGGCCAAACTCCGTTGGGAGGCTACCATCAATGGCACGAACTGGGTTAACGTATGCGACTTCAACGGCACACAGAGTTTTGCCGCCGTGGCGTATAACGTAACGTCAATCCCCTCAAACTACATTATCGCCCCCGACGGTCAGCTGATTGGCAAAGACCTCTTCGGCACGAGACTCGACAACAAACTCGCCGAGATTCTGCGATAAGGCAAGCGAGCCAACAAAAAAAAGACCGAGCCTCCGCCCCCTACGCCTAAGATGCGGGGACGGAGGCTCAGTCGGCTCATATAACAAAAGAGACAAAAGCCCACACAGACATGATATACTTCGCATCTGACTTGCACCTCGGGGCGCCCTACATAGCCGACAGGCAAGCACATGAGGCACGCATTGTGCGTTGGCTAGACTCCATCTCGGCCGACTGCGAAGCCCTGTATATCCTGGGCGACGTCTTTGACTACTGGTTTGAATACCGCACGGTCATCCCGCGCGGCTTCGTGCGCTTCCAAGCCAAGATTGCGCAGATGGTGGACTCCGGTGTCGACGTGCATTTCTTCACCGGCAACCATGACGTGTGGATGTTCGACTACCTGCCGGAAGAGCTTGGAGTCAAAGTACACACGGGCGAACTGGAAGTTGAGCTCCACGGCAAACGCTTCGTGCTTGGTCATGGCGACGACATAGGGTACGACCGTTGGTACCACATTATGATGTGGGCCTTCCACAACAAATTTCTGCAGGCTTGCTACCGGTGGCTACATCCCGATCTCGCAGGCATCATAGCCACCACGTGGAGCCACAAGAGCCGCATGGGGCACTATGCCGACGAGCGGAAAAAAGGCCGCAAAGAGATAGACCCAGAGAAAGAGGCACAAGTGTTATACGCCCGCAAGCGAGTCGCGGAGGGCTGCAAGGCCGACTACTTCATCTTCGGCCACCGGCACGAAGTGATAGACGCCAGAGCGGGAGAGACCGGGCAGCGAGTCCTCGTAATAGGCGATTGGATAAGAAACTACACATACGCGACCTTCGACGGGAGCGACGTAACAATAAGCAAATATGATTCCTGAATACTCAAAAGACATCTCTGCAGTCGCTTACATTTTGCCCGTTGGTTGGATTGTAGCGTTCGTATTTCGCAAATTGGGAGACGACCAGACAGAATTCACCGTATTTCACCTTAGGCAAGGGCTCGGGCTCTCGCTTATCGACTTGGTTCTTTTCGGGCTTGGCAAGGCTGTGGACAATGCCGTGCTCACGAGTTTACTGGTCGTCATTGTGGCATGGCTGTCATACGTCGGCATACGCGGCGTGCGGAAGGGGGTCAAGCGGTATCAGCCGTTTTTTGGGCGGAAGTTTGACGAGTGGTTCGAGTTCATTAGTTAGCCTCGGCGATCGAGTTCCTCTTGGATTTTCTGAGCCTTCTCATAGTCCTCATCGGCGATGGCCTCGTCCAGCAACTTGCGGAGGCGGGCGGTCGGGAGGCTGTCTAAAGTGCGGGGAGATGGGGACTCAAGGCTCGGCTTGTCGTCCGTCTCGCCATTGACAAAGGCTATGACATCCTCGCGGACAAAGATAGGGGCCTGGCAACGTAGAGCTAGGGCCACGGCGTCGGAAGTGCGGGCATCGAAGCAGAGTGGAGCGCCATCCTTCTCGCACACGATGGTAGCGGCAAAGAAACCTGCGTGAAGGCTCTCGATAATGATGCGGGAGACGGTTGCGCCGAGCTGCATGAGCATCTTAGCCATAAGGTCGTGGGTGAGAGGGCGAGGCAGACGGACGCCCTCCATGAAGACGGCAATAGCCTGAGCCTCAGAGAGGCCAATAGACATCACGAGCCGCCTGGAGCCCGCTATTTCGCGCAGCACCAGGTTGTAGGAGGCCGTCGTAGAGCCGTCTATGATAGCGGCCACACGAAGGGCCACGAGCTGATTGTCGCAGTCTCGGTCCATTGTTGGGATATGAGTGACGAGTGAGAAAAACGGTTTGAAGATAGCTCTTTTTGCTCGAAAATCAATCTTGCATTTCACTTTTTCAATTTAAAGAGCTAAATTCGCGTCGGTTAAGTCTGTATGGCTCCATAAGAGTAGGCATTCTGCCACCGCCTGCAGGCATTATCTTTTACGTCATAACAAGTAAAATGTACGCAATCGTTGAAATTGCTGGTCAGCAATTCAAAGTTCAGAAGGACGCGACTCTCTTCGTACACCATCTTCCCGAGAAGAATGAGGGTGACAGCGTCGAGTTCGAGAAGGTTCTCCTCATCGACAACGAGGGTCAGGTAACCATCGGCGCACCCGCGATCTCCGGCGCCAAGGTAACCGCCAAGGTCCTCCAGTCTCTCGTCAAGGGTGACAAGGTTATCGTCTTCAAGAAGCGTCGCCGCAAGGGCTACCAGAAGAAGAACGGACACCGTCAGCAGTTCACCCAGATTAAGATCGAGAACATCATCGGTTAATCATCCACCCCTTAAAGTCAGAATACAATGGCACATAAGAAAGGTCAGGGTAGTTCAAAGAACGGCCGTGACAGCGAAAGCAAACGACTTGGCCTGAAGCTTTTCGGCGGTCAGGCATGCAAGGCTGGCAACATCATCCTTCGTCAGCGTGGCACACAGCATCATCCCGGTGCTAACGTCGGCATGGGCAAGGATCACACCATCTTCGCTCTCGTCGATGGCACCGTCCAGTTCGTCAAGAAGACCGAGGGTCGCTCCTTCGTCTCCGTCATCCCCGCTCAGGCGGAGGCTGCTGAGTAAGCTCGCACGGAGACTTAGAACACCTCAAAGAAAATAACTCCCGTCCGCTGCCATCTCAGCTACTTGAGACACGCAGGGCGGGAGTTTTCTGTTTTCTCCCCGGCACACCCTTCTTGATAAAAGAAAAAAGTAAAAAACACAATATCCAATGCTTACCCTAAAGCTCATTCAGGAACAGAAAGATTTCGTCATCGAGCGTCTGAAGGTCAAGAACTTCGACGCCACGGCCATCGTGGACGAGATTATCGCGCTCGACAACCAGCGCAAGCAGCTGCAGACCGAGGCCGAGGCCATCCAGCAGAAGATGAACGGCATCTCGAAGTCAGTAGGCCAGCTCATGAAAGAGGGCAAGAAGGCCGAGGCCGACGAGGCTAAGGCTGAGACCGCCAAGCTCAAGGAGCAGCTCAAGGAATACGACAACAAGCAGAAGGAGACCGGCGACGCCCTCATGGCCAAGCTCGTCCTCCTGCCCAACCTTCCCGCACAGATCGTCCCCGCTGGCAAGACCGCAGCCGACAACCAGATTGTCTACTGTTCTGTAGAGAAGGAGCCCGAGCTCGGCCCCGACGCTCAGCCCCACTGGGAGCTCATCAAGAAGTACGACATCATCGACTTCGACCTCGGCACCAAGGTTACCGGTGCAGGCTTCCCTTTCTACAAGGGCAAGGGCGCTAAGCTCCAGCGTGCACTCATTTCCTTCTTCCTCGACAACGCCATTGCCGCAGGTTATCAGGAGGTTCAGCCGCCCCTCATGGTCAACGAGGCATCCGGTTTCGGCACTGGCCAGATCCCCGATAAGGAAGGTCAGATGTACCATGTCGGTCTCGACAACTTCTACCTCATCCCGACCGCCGAGGTTCCTGTAACCAACATCTACCGCGACGTCATCCTCAAGGCATCCGACTTCCCCGTTAAGAACTGCGCATACTCACAGTGCTTCCGCCGCGAGGCTGGTTCTTGGGGCGCCGACGTACGTGGCCTCAACCGTCTCCACCAGTTCGACAAGGTCGAGATTGTGCGTCTCTCGCACCCCGACCACTCATACGAGGCACTCGACGAGATGGTAGCCCATGTCCGTGGCCTTGTCGAGAAACTTGAGCTCCCGTTCCGCATCGTACGTCTTTGCGGTGGCGACATGAGCTTCACCTCAGCCCTCACCTACGACTTCGAGGTCTTCTCGGCCGCCCAGAAGCGTTGGCTCGAGGTTTCGTCCGTATCCAACTTCGAGAGCTATCAGGCCAACCGCCTCAAGCTCCGTTTCAAGGAGGATGGCGACAAGAAGACTCAGCTCTGCCACACCCTCAACGGCTCGGCTCTCGCACTGCCCCGCATCGTGGCAGCCCTCCTCGAGAACAACCAGACGCCAAACGGCATCAAGATCCCGAAGGCACTCGTGCCCTACACCGGCTTCGAGTACATCGACTAAAGTCCGGCGGGTTTCTTAGCTGAGACATAAGCAAAGGGGAAGCCGTAGCGGCCATGCGCCACGACGACTTCCCCCTTTTTTCGTCTTAACAGATTTCCAAAGTAAAAGACCAATGACGTTCCTCTTCAACACCACCTTCACCGTCGAAGACACACTCCGCCAAGGGTGGCTCAACTGGATGCGCGACACCTACGTGCCCGCCATGCGTATGGCCTCGGGAGCCACGGATCACGAGCTCTACACCATCGACGGCAACATAACCATAGGAGCCCACAACTACTCCAGCCAGTGGCGTTGCTCGACCATAGCCCAACTCGGAGCCCTCCGTTCGACGAGCGCACGACTCTGCCAAGAGATGATGGAGACGCACGGGGAGCACTGCCTCGCCTTCTCGACCCTCATGCGCGGGCTCCCACTAGGCGAGTAGACGCAAGCCAACAGACACACATACGGAGCCAATGGCAACCGAACAGAAGAGACAAAGGATATTAGGCATAGACCCGGGCACCAACGTCATGGGCTATGCCCTGTTGGACGTGGACGGCAACCACGCCCAGGTCGTCGTGCTCGGCACCGTCCAAATGGGGAGAGTGGACGACCATTATGCGCGACTCAAACGTATCTTCGAGCGCATAAACGTAATAATAGAGGAGTTCAAGCCCGACGAACTGGCCATCGAGGCCCCTTTCTGCGGCAAGAACGTACAGACAATGCTCAAACTCGGCCGCGCTCAAGGCATCTGCATGGCTGCGGCACTCCATCATGGGATGCCCGTTACGGAATATCCGCCTACGAGCGTAAAGCAATCTATCACCGGCCGAGGCTCAGCCACAAAGGAGCAAGTGGCCGACATGCTGCAACGCATGCTCCACTTCTCGGACATCCCCAAATATCTCGACGCGACTGACGCTCTCGCCATAGCCTACTCCCACTTCCTAGCCAAACAGCTGAGCGACAAACTTGGAGGCACAGGCGACGGCGCGCACGCCGTAAAGATTCCCAAATCGACAAGTCAGAAAACTTCGTGGAGCGACTTTGCGAAAGCCAACCCTAACAGGATTCGCAACAAATAGCGGGGCACGGAAGTAAAACATATATATCAAACACATAAGCCAAAATGCTGAACCAAAAAGACTACGACTACGAGCTTCCCGAAGAGCGCATAGCCAAATACCCGCTCGAGCAGCGCGACGCATCTAAGTTGCTCGTCTATCGCCACGGAGAAATATCCGACGCGCATTTCCGCGACATCGCCGGCCTCCTGCCCGAAGGCGCGACTCTCGTGCGCAACGACACCAAAGTTATACGCGCACGACTCAAGTTCGCAAAGGCCACTGGTGCGGTCATTGAGATTTTTTGCCTCGAACCACTTGAGCCGGCCGAGGTGGAACAAGCCTTCGTGGCTCGCGGGCACTCCGTCTGGAAGTGCATCGTAGGCAACTCGAAGCGTTGGAAAGAGGGCAGCATAACTTGTCAGATACCAAAGACTGGCCTCATAATCTCCGCCACCCGCCTCCAGCAAGACGGCAACACATCCGTAATCCGATTCGACTGGGACCCAGCCGATGAGACCTTCGCGCAAGTAATAGAGTCGGCAGGCGTCATTCCCATCCCACCATACCTCAACCGCGAGACAGAAGCCATCGACGACACTCGTTACCAAACAGTATACAGCACACACAAAGGTTCCGTGGCCGCTCCAACAGCCGGACTCCACTTCACGCCCGAAGTGCTCAGCCAAGTCGAGGCTCTCGGCCATGAGATAATCAACGTGACGCTCCACGTGGGAGCCGGCACATTCAAACCCGTGCAGACAGAGAATGTAGAGGACCACGTCATGCACACAGAGCACATCGTGGTCGAGACCGCTGTAATCCGCAAATTGGCGGGCCGCATCGGACACATCGTAGCCGTAGGCACCACATCCGTGCGCACGCTCGAGAGCCTCTATTGGCTCGGCGTACGCATTGCCGAGGGAATGGGAATCGAAGGTGGACTCTCGCAGTGGGACGCATATCACCTGCCACAGGAGCACTCGGCCGAAGAGGCATTAACAGCCTTAGCTGATTACCTCGACGCCCACGAGCAAAGCGAGCTCCACAGCCAGACGCAGATAATGATCATGCCAGGCTATAAGTTCCGCATGGTTAACGCCCTCATTACCAACTTCCACCAGCCACACAGCACGCTGCTGCTGCTCATCGGCGCATTTGTCGGGATGGACTGGAAGCGCATCTACGACCACGCCCTCGCCAGCGACTACCGATTCCTGAGCTATGGCGACTCGTCGCTCCTCATACCATAACACGAAAGTCTAACCCTCAAAAAACATACATCATCATGGGGTCGTACGTCAACAACAACCTCTCGCGAGACGAGAAGGTAATCTACGAGGCTCACTACCATTGGAAGATATGGATTGAGCCCAGCAGCATCTTCACGCTATTCCTCCGCCCGCTCATCAAGACCAAGACGGATGAGTTCGTTATCACGAACAAGCGCGTCATAATGAAGACGGGCCTCATATCGCGCAACATATTCGAGATGACGTCGTCCCACATCGAGTCCATCAATGTAGACCAGACGATCATGGGACGCATCTTCAACTATGGCACGGTAATCATTGTTGGCTCAGGCGGAACTCGCGAGAGTTTTGCGGACATTGCGGCGCCGGTCAAGTTCCGCCGTGCTTTTATGGACACAATCTGAGGCAGTTAACAGTGCACAGTTAACAGTTCACAATGCTCAGTTCTCAGTTACTGGGTGTAGGCCCTTTTTTCATTTCAAGCAGAAAGGATTGTGGACGTTTCACAGCGTTTCAAATTACGTTCTGTTAACATTCGCATTCGTGTTTCCGTAATTTATAAACATAAATTGCATTTTCTGGAGCCTCGGACTTGTTTTTGTCGCTAGTTATCTCCATATTCGCGATGTCAAAATAAACAACGAATGCTTAGTTTTAACAACATATGGTGGTGGCGCATATCTTACTTTCAAGTCCGGAGGTAAGCGCTCACCTGTGTAACCCCACACAAGATAAAGAGCCTTGTCGATACTCCGGCAAGGCTCTTCTTTTTTTGTTGTAAGACAGGCCTGCAGTAAACTCAGAAAGCAACACTTAGAATATAAAAATCGACGTTCCAATGTCAACTTTCAAATATAAGACGCACATCGTCAGCAAACTTGGCGACCTTATGACCCCGGTGGGCATGTATATGAAACTGCGCGACCTCTATCCGCAGAGCATACTTATGGAGAGCTCGGATTACCACTCGGCATCCAACGCACGCTCCTTCATTGGCGTGGACCCCATTGCGAGAGTCCAGGTGTCCCATGGCATGGCGTCTTGCCAATTCCCCGACGGCTCGGTGGCCAGCAAAGCCATAAGCAAAGATTTCGGGACGGCGGACGCCATCAATATGTTCCTCCACTCGTTCGACATTGAGGGCGAAGGACATTGCGGCCTCTTTGGCTACACATCTTTCAACGCCGTCAGCTACTTCGAGAACATCAATGTCAAGGACGAGAAATACCCGCAATATGATGCGCCGGACATTCTCTACGTCCTCTTCCGCACCCTCATTGAGTTCGACCATTTCAACAACCAGTTGCGCATAATCAGCCTTACCGGCGAAGGCGACAATGGCGACGGTCTCAAGAAGATAGACAATGCGCTAACCCGTGTAGACGTCCGCCCATACGAGTTCCACGCCGTAGGCGACACCACGAGCACGCTGACCGACGAGCAGCACAAGGCCAACATCCGCAAGGGCATTGCCCACTGCCTGCGTGGCGACGTATTCCAAATCGTCCTCTCGCGCCGCTTCGTACAACACTACGAAGGCGACGACTTCAAGCTCTACCGCACACTCCGCAGCATCAACCCGTCGCCCTACCTCTTCTATATGGACCTTGGCGGCTTCCGCATCTTCGGCTCATCGCCCGAGACCCATTGCCGCATCGACATGAAGAGCCGCAAGGCATATATCGACCCCATTGCCGGCACCACCAAGCGCACAGGCGACCCCGAGCAGGACGCCAAGAATGCGACCTACCTCCGCAACGATCCCAAAGAGAACGCCGAGCACGTTATGCTGGTGGACCTTGCGCGCAACGACCTCAGCCGCAACTGCCACGACGTCAAGGTGGACTTCTACAAAGACATGCAATACTACAGCCACGTGATTCACCTCGTGAGCCGAGTATCCGGCACTCTTGACGAAGGCGCAGACCCCATCAAGGCATTCATAGACACCTTCCCCGCGGGCACGCTCTCTGGCGCACCGAAAGTGAGAGCCATGCAGCTTATCAGCGAGATTGAGCCTCACAACCGTGGCGCATATGGCGGATGTGTCGGCAGCATCGGATTCGACGGCTCGCTCAACCAAGCCATAACCATCCGAACCTTCGTAAGCCGCAACGGCGAACTTTGGTTCCAGGCAGGCGGCGGCATCGTGGCCAAGAGTAACGAGGAGTATGAGCTCCAGGAGGTCAACAACAAACTCGGCGCACTGCGCAAGGCCATCCTCATGGCCGAGAAGATGTAAGCCTCAGACAACGAAAAGCAGTAGCACCCCAATCAAGACACACAAGTATGAATTGCAACGTCGTCATCATAGATAATTACGATTCGTTCACATATAACTTGGCGCACCTCCTCAAGTCGCTCGACGCCAAGGTGACTGTCATCCGCAACGACCAGTTCGCCCTGCCCGATATTGAGAAGTTCGACAAGATTGTGCTCTCGCCAGGCCCTGGCATTCCAAGTGAAGCCGGCCTCCTGCAAGACGTCATCCGCGAATATTCAAGCCGCAAGCCAATGTTGGGAGTTTGCCTTGGCCATCAGGCTATTGGCGAAGTCTTTGGCGGAAAGCTCACCAACCTCAGCGACGTATTCCACGGAGTCCAAAGCCCCGTCAACATTGTGGCGGACGACTATATTTTCGACACATTGCCGCGAGAAGGCTTGCCCGTCGGCCGCTACCACTCATGGGTGGTGGACGCCAAGGGATTTCCCGAATGCCTCGAGATAACGGCAGTTAGTGAAGAGGGACAGGTAATGGCATTGCGCCACAAGACGTTGGACGTCCACGGAATACAATTCCACCCCGAGAGCGTCCTCACCCCCGACGGAGCAACCATCGTAGGCAATTGGCTCCGAAAATAACACAAGACAAAAGAACGTAAGATATTCAAGAACACGGATATGAAAGAAATCCTTAAGAGACTCGTAGCAGGCGAAAGCCTTACGGCAGAAGAGACAGAACAGATCCTCATCAACATAACCCACGAAGCATACCCGCAGGAGCAGGTGACGGCCTTCATCATGGGCATCCAGATGCGCGGCATCACCGTAGACGAACTCCTTGGCCTCCGCATGGGCGTGCTCAAGACCGGCGTACCCGTCAACTTCGACGAATATAAGCCCATCGACATTGTCGGCACTGGCGGCGACGGCAAGAACACATTCAACATCTCGACCTGTGCATGTTTTGTGGTTGCGGGTGCCGGATATAAAGTTGCCAAGCATGGTAACTACGCCGCCACATCTGTCAGTGGCGCATCGAACGTAATCGAGGGTCACGGAGTGAAGTTCACCAATGACGAAGCTCAACTCCGCAAGAGCATCGAAGAGTGCGGCATAGCATATCTCCATGCGCCCCTCTTCGCCAAGGCGCTCAAGTTTGTCGGCGGCATCCGCAAGGCACTGCAAATCCCGACATGTTTCAATCTCCTCGGCCCCATTGTAAACCCATGCCGTCCGGCATTCCAGGTACTCGGCGTCGCCAACCTCAACCAGATGAGGCTCTACAACAACGTATACCAGAAGATGGGCATCGGCTACTGCATCGTAAGCAGCCTCGACGGTTATGACGAGATTTCGCTCACAGGCGACTTCAAGGCACAGACCAAGAACATGGAGAACATCTTCAGCCCCGCCGACCTCGGCCTCTCAAAGGTCAACGCAGAGGACATCTACGGCGGCCAGACAAAAGAGGACGCAATCAAGATTTTCGACAACGTACTCTCAGGCACGGCAATGAAGAGCCAGACCGACGTGGTAGTGGCCAACGCAGCTTTCGCCATCCACGCCATCGAGCCCTCAAAATCCATTGCCGACTGCGTAGCAGCAGCCCGCGAAAGCCTCGAAAGCAAGAAGGCTCTCGAGACCCTCAAGAAATTCGTCGAGATCAACTCATAAAAAGCAGTCGAAGTGAACTACTTAGACAAGATAGTGGCTCGGAAGCGCGAGGAGGTGGCCGAAGCTAAAAGCCGCACGCCGATAGCCGACGTCATGGCCATGCTAGCCGACGCACCTGCACCTCAGCCTTTCGCCGAGAGCATACGCAACCGCAACGGCATCATATCCGAGTTCAAGCGCAAGAGCCCGTCGAAAGGTCAGATACACAAGGACCCGATTACGCCAAGCGCCGTGGTGCCAGGCTATTGCGAAGCTGGCGTATCGGCCATCTCGTGCCTTACGGATCACGACTTTTTCGGTGGCTCGCTTGCCGATCTGCGCGAAGCCGTGGCATCGGCCAACCCATTTGGAGTACCTGTGTTGCGCAAGGAGTTCATCATCGACGACTACCAAATATTTGAGGCCAGAGCCCACGGAGCTTCAGCCATATTGCTCATAGCCGCCATATTGACCACCGACGAGTGCAGACGGATGGCACTAACCGCCAAGCAGATAGGGCTCGAAGTTTTGCTTGAGCTCCACAATGAGGACGAGCTTGGCTACGTATCGGAAGGCGTGACGGTGGCGGGAATCAACAACCGCGACTTAAGGACATTCAACGTGGACCTTGAGCACTCCATCCGCGTATCGCACCTTTTGCCAGACGATCTGCCACGCATATCCGAGAGCGGCATCCGCGACGTGGAGGACATGAGGCATCTGCGCAACGCTGGATTTGACGGCTTCCTTATTGGAGAATGCTTTATGAAGGAAGACGCCCCCGGCAAGGCATGCAAACGTCTTTGCCAGGAACTTAGCAATAAATAACCCCTACTACAGATGAGCGTAAAAATCAAGATTTGCGGCATGACCGACATAGACAATATCAGCAAGATATTGTTCCTCGAGCCCGACTATATGGGCTTCATCATGTGGCCCAAGTCGCCCCGCTGCGTCATAGGCAAGTTCAGCCCGGATATGCTCTCGATAATCCCGCCCACCGTCAAGCGCACCGGCGTATTCGTAGACGCGAGCGAGACTGAGGTACGCGACGCCATCGCGGCATATGGCTTGTCGGCAGTCCAGCTCCACGGGCATGAGCAGCCGCGATTTTGCGCGCAGATCAAGGACCTTGGCGTGGAGGTTTTCAAGGCTTTCCATATCGAGGACAGCCATGACTTCGACTCCGTATGGGACTACACTGAGGTGGTGGACTATTACCTTTTCGACACCAAGACGCCATCTATGGGAGGCTCGGGACGGAGCTTCGACTGGCAACTCATACTCCGCCAGCCGCTGCGCACCCCGTGGATACTCTCAGGCGGCATCGGCCCCGACAATATCGTGGATGCAGCACAGAGCGGAGCCTCGATAATCGACCTCAACAGCAAATTTGAGACCGAGCCGGGAATAAAGGACTACACCTTGCTCCGCGAAGCAGTGGACAAAGTACGAGCCTTGCAATAAAATACAAACAAAAGGACAGCCTCCACGCATATAAATCACAGAATGCGGGAATAATACGGGACTATTAAAACGAACCTATAAAACATTATAACGATGTCTAAATACCAAGTGTCCGAAGACGGCTTCTATGGCCGATTTGGCGGGCAGTGGGTTCCCGAGATGCTCTACCCGAACGTCAAGAACCTGCGCGAGAACTACATTAAGATCCTCGAATCGGAAGAGTTCAAGAAGCAATTCTTCGGCCTCATGAAAGATTACGTGGGTCGCCCCACTCCTCTCACACATGCAGAGAACCTCTCAGCCATCTACGGCACCAACGTATACCTCAAGCGCGAGGACCTCGCACACACTGGCGCACATAAGATCAACAACGCCATTGGCCAGGTCATTATGGCCAAGATGATGGGCAAGGACCGCATCATTGCCGAGACCGGAGCTGGTCAGCACGGCGTGGCCACCGCCACCGCTTGCGCACTGCTCGGCGTCAAGTGCCAAGTCTACATGGGCGCCCTGGACATTGAGCGCCAGGCTCCCAACGTGGCACGTATGAAGATGCTCGGCGCGGAAGTTGTAGCCGCCACTAGTGGCAACTGCACCCTCAAGGATGCGACAAACGAGGCTCTCCGCGACTGGATATCCAACCCCGAGGACACGTTCTACGTCATCGGTTCCGTTGTAGGCCCACACCCCTACCCCGACCTCGTAGCCCGACTCCAGAGCATCATCAGCAAAGAGACCAAGGAGCAGGTACGCGAACAGACTGGCAAAGACCTGCCCGACTACGTCATTGCCTGCATCGGTGGTGGCAGCAACGCCGCCGGCTCGTTCTACAACTTCCTCGACGATGAGAGCGTCAAGCTTGTAGCCGTAGAGGCGGGCGGCCTTGGTCTCGACTCAGGAGAGACGGCTGCATCTATCGCCCGCGGCACGGAAGGCATCATCCACGGTAGCCGCACTATGCTCATGCAGACCGACGACGGCCAGATTACCGAGCCTTACTCCATCTCGGCAGGCCTCGACTATCCGGGCGTTGGTCCTCTCCATGCCTATCTTGCCGAGCAGGGTCGCGCCACCGTCCTCGCCGCCACCGACCAGGAGGCACTCGACGCAGCCAAACTCATCACCCTCAAGGAGGGCATCATCCCCGCCCTCGAGAGTGCGCACGCGCTGGCAGCACTGCCCAAGATCAAGTTCAAGAAGGACGACCTCGTAGTGGTAACCGTCTCGGGCCGCGGCGACAAGGATATGGCAACCTATATGAAGAGGCTCTTCTAAATTCTTTTTAGCAGAAACACAATGAATCGGATAAACGACATATTCAGCAAGAAAGACGGCCTGCTCTCTATCTACTTCACGGCCGGATACCCCGCACTCGACGACACCACGCAGGTGCTCAGCGCACTCGAGAAGGCGGGCGTGGACTTTGTCGAGATAGGTATGCCCTTCTCAGACCCGTTGGCCGACGGCCCCGTAATCCAGCGCGCCAGCCTCGATGCCCTCCACAACGGCATGTGCATCAAGAAGCTCATGGAGCAACTCGACGGCATCCGCAAGAGCGTCAACATCCCCATCATCCTCATGGGCTACATCAACCCCGTATACCACTACGGCGTAGAGAAATTCCTCGACGACTGCAAGGCGCGCGGCGTAGACGCACTCATCCTTCCCGACCTGCCATGGAACGAGTACCTCAATAACTACAAGGCAATGATGGATGCTCGCGACATACGCTTCATTCCTCTCATCGCCCCTCAGACCCCCGAGGAGCGCATCCGCGAGATTGACAAGGACGCCGAAGGCTTCATCTACATGGTGGCATCGGCCGGCATCACTGGCAACATCAAGACCAGCGTAGACTACCGCACGGCCTACTTCGAGCGCGTCAAAGCCCTCGGGCTGCGCAACAAGCGAATGATCGGCTTCGGCGTTAAGGACAAGGCCGGCTTCGCCCACGCTTGCGCCCACGCTTCTGGCGCCATCATCGGCACTGCCTTTGTCAACTATGTCAAGGAGAATGGCGTATCGGATGAGGCAATCGCCAAATTCGTAAAGGCTATAAAAGGTTAGTAGACTCTCAACATACAGGCTTCAAACCTGCAGACTATAAAAGAACAGGAAAACAGCAATCCCGGGCTGCCGCAAATCTATTTGCGACGGCTCGGGATTTTCAATTCTGAGCACTCACTCTTCAGAAGAGTCAGCGCAAGCTATGTCTACTCGCCAATCTTACGACGGATAAAGTGGCGGAGCACATCTATGGCAATCTCATTATCGCCACCCTGCGGGACTATGAGGTCGGCATAGCGTTTGCTGGGCTCGATGAACTGGAGGTGCATGGGCTTGACGGTAGTCTCGTAGTGCTTGAGGACGTTGGCGAGGACACGGCCACGCTCGGCGACGTCGCGGAGGATGCGGCGCGAAAGACGGTCGTCGGCATCGGCATCTACGAAAACCTTGATATCCATAAGGTCGCGGAGCTCGGGAATGGTGAGCACCAGGATGCCCTCGACTATGATGACATCATGGGGCTCGACGTGGATGGTCTCGGCCATACGCGTGCTCTCGACGAACGAGTATGTCGGCATCTCGATGGACTTGCCCGCCTTGAGGGCCTTGAGGTGAGAGATGAGCAAGGGGAACTCGATGGCGTTAGGATGGTCGAAATTGATTTTCCTGCGCTGCTCGAGAGTCAGGTCCTTGTTGTCGTTGTAATAGTTGTCTTGGCAGATTACGGTGACACGGTTCTTATCCATGTCGCTCACAATCTTGTTCACCACAGTAGTCTTGCCGGAGCCAGAGCCACCTGCTATACCTATAATCAGCATCTTGTATGACTTAAAATCTTGGGAGGGGTTATGTTGTCTCTCGGGGAAAGAGAAAGGATAATGTTGCGAATGTAATGATAAATGGCGATATGCCAACAAAAAAAACACATCCCGCTAAAAGGATGGCCGCCCTCCCCGATGGCCGATTCCTATTGCGAGACGTGCGTGATAGGTGTGTTTGCGAACGATATATCTTATGTAAGTGTGTGTGTGACTGTAATATATATTATCGAGACAAGTGTGTGTGCACGTTCTTTTGTAGTTATCTGTAGTCTTAAAATTTTTTTCCTGAGGGGCATTAAGGCACCGGAGTGCCCATAGCCACGAGTTTCGGTGCCATATGCAGACCGTGGCGAGCCATATTCCTTTCGCTTATCTCGAAAGTCAACTTATTGCCGCCCGACACGAATGTAACGCTTGCGCCATGAGAGCAAAGCCCCGAAGTACCGCCAATAATCAGCACATGGCGGTCGGCCTGGTCATTAGCCACCTTATTCATCCATCCACTCATACCGTCGCCAAGGAAAATGATGTCGGAAGTCGGGAGGGAAGAAACGGACGCCACAGAGACGACATCGATACCTCGCCCGCCGACACTCTTGCCTTGGGTAGCCTTGCGCAACTCGTCGGCAACATCCTCGTCGCCCACAATGCTGATCACAAAAGGCTTGCCGGCATCCTCCTTAGGCCAGCCGGTGTATTTGGCGAACTGGAAGATAAAGAGGGCCTGCACCTTTGCCGTCTGCGTGCCAGCCTGGACTGCCCCAGAGAGCAGAACCGCGAAAAAGAGTAATAGCAGTTTTTTCATTGTCAAATAAGTTTTGGTGTGGTAAGTAGAAAGAGTGCATAGATTTCGGAATAGTGGAGAGAGCGTGGCATCAAGGCCGCCATCGTCCCGTAACAAATTCGCAGCAAATATTACTATCGAGTTTCTGTTTGATACAAATGTATAGTGTTTACCTGTAAATATCAATTCGTTTAATATTATTTGTGATAATATCACAAACATAGGGTAACAGGGGAAATGGATAGTAATCCGCTCCCCGACCCCGCACATGCAACCTTTATGGGCTATCGTTCGTATCTCTTAAATGATTAATTTCGCGCTGATGAAACTACTGAAACTATCATACATTGTCATAGCATTGTGCTTCGCCACGATGTCTTGGGCACAGGGTGCGTCATCGAAAGCGGTGAGCGGCAAATTCAAGAGCGGCAACTTGACATTCGAGGTGACGTCGGATAGCACCGTGACGCTCACCTTTGTAGACGCCACGGAAAACGTCGAAATACCCGACACCGTGGGCGGATACCGCGTCACGAGTATCTCGGCCGAGGCATTCCGATGGTGCAGCCAGATATCCACGCTCTCGATACCCAAATCGGTGACCGTAATTGACGCCAACTTTGGCGGCGACCATGGTTACTCGTCTCTAACATCCGTGACAGTAGATGCGGAGAACCCATATTTCTGCTCGGAGCAAGGCGTCCTCTTCGACAAGTCCAAGACGAAAATCATAGTCTACCCGAAAGCCAATGCCGCAAAGACGTACGCCATTCCGGCCACTGTTGGCAGCATTGCCGACGGCACATTCGCCCTTTGCAAGACAATCGAGGAGATCAACGTACCCGCCTCGGTCCGCAATATCGGCGCGCGAGCCTTCGCTCGTTGCACCTCACTCCGCCATATATCTCTGCCGGACAGTCTCAAGACCATAGGTCAGAGCGCATTCGACCTGTGTGAGAACCTTGACAGCATATTCGTGCCAGGCTCAGTAAGCCACCTCTCGGCAGCAGCCTTCAGCGGATGTAAGAACCTGAAGGTGGCAGTCATGGGCGAGGGCCTTGCCAGCATTGGCGGAGCTGCATTTGCCAACTGCGGCAAACTCAGCCGAGTCCATATGCCTACGACCCTCCTATACATAGGGGCCGGAGCATTCGCCGACTGCGATGCCCTGCACGAACTCGCTTTGCCACAGAGCCTCCGCAAGATTGAGGACGACGCCATAAGTCGTTGCAAAGGCCTTACGACACTGAGCGTGGCCAAGGGCAATAAATACTTCTTCGAGCAAGACGGAGTGCTCTTCTCGGCCGACACGACAACAGTAATACTTTGCGCCAAGCCCAACGAGACGTTCTTTGTATACCTTCCATCGAAAGTCAAGCGATTGGCGCCCTGCGCTTTCTGGGGATGCGAAGGACTCGTGGCGATCTCGATGCCATACGGACTGAATAGCATATCGGACAATGCGTTCACGGGTTGCACGGGCCTGCAGAGCATCAGTATAAGTGGAGACTTGAGGCGTATTGGTCGCTCGGCGTTTGAGGGTTGCTCATCTCTACGCCGCGTAGTGGTATTGGACTCCGATGGCTCTGAATATGAGGGCGGCGTAGAAGGTTCGCCTATCGTAATTCCCGGTGCGGAAGAGATTGCCGATGCGGCATTTGCACGTTGCTCGTCATTCCGCAACATTATTATAGACGGTGGCATCAATGCAATTGCCGACGGAGCTTTCAGCGAATGCACGGGACTGCGCTCCATCACGTTGCCAGCAGGCCTTGAGACCATAGGATGGGAGGCATTTAGCGGATGCAAGAGTCTGCAATCGGTGCTTGTGCCCGAGACCGTCATGAGCGTAGATTGGAAAGCATTCAGCGGATGCGACTCACTTACGAGCGTTATGATACTCAATGGAGTACAGGAAGTCGGGCCTCAGGCTTTTGAGGGCTGCGCTTCTTTGGCGAGCATCAATTTGCCCGAGAGCATCTATTCTGTCGGAGACTTTGCTTTCGACGGGTGCAAGAGTTTGAGCGAGATGACTTTGCCGCATGAGGTATCGCAAGTATCGCCCGGCACATTCCGCGGTTGTTCGTCGCTCATAAGCGTCATATTGCCTAAGGGTATCAGCAGCATTGGAGACAGGGCTTTCGAGAATTGCAAGAAACTGGGTTCCATTGCCATACCAGACGCTGTGCAGATTGTCGGCAAGAACGCGTTTGCAGGTTGCGTGGCGCTTGGCGCTGTGTCTCTACCCGAGGGCGCAGTCCGCGTATCAGATGGATCATTCTCCAACTGCGCATCTCTTAGCGAAGTTCTTTTGCCCACCAGCATAAAGGTCATCGAGGCGGATGCATTCCGCGGATGTCACAGTCTTGCGGCTATTAAGTTGCCAGAGAATCTCGTCAAGATTGGCAACTACGCGTTCGACGAGTGCGATGCCCTAACGGAAGTGCAGTTTATGGGTGTCACCCCGCCCGAGCTCGGACGCGAATCGCTCTCACAAGATATTTGGGTTAGCATACCGCGCGAGGCTCGCAAGGCCTACCGCGAGGCATGGAAAGGGCGCAGCCGATTCAACACATTCAGACTATAAGCATAAATGCGAACAGACATAAATACCATAATCTCGCGCGGAGCCGACCAAACGAAGCTAAAACTCGTCGAGGTCGGAGCCGTGACTAAGGTTGACGGAGCCGAGGGGCACGTCCTCGTAAAGCTCAAGCCCGACAGCGAGATAGACGTATTCGACGATGAATTCCTACTCGTCGAAGTGAATGGCGGCATAGTACCGATGCGAATAGACGACGCCAAGAGGCGCGGCGAACGCTCGGCCACCATAACCCTCAATAACGTCACCACCGTGGCGCAAGCGCAGTACATCGTAGGCGGCAAAGTCTACGGTGAATGTGGCGAAAGAGAGGAGGGCGACGACGAGTATGAGATGACATCCTTCACTGGATACACCATCATAGACACCACACTCGGCAAGATAGGCGTCATAACAGACATCGACGACACCGTGGCAGCCAACCCCCTCTTCATTGTAGACGGGGCGGAGGGCGAGATCCTCATCCCCGCATCAGACGACTTCGTAGAGGAGGTGGACGACGACGCAAGGACGATAACGATGAACCTGCCCGCCGGCCTTGTAGACATCGACGCCGCACCCGAGGTATAAGTCCAGACAACAGCACAAAACAAGTAACACACAAAACGCCAACCATATAGACATGACGACCCAGGACCAGATAAAGGACCTGAACGAGCGCGAGCACGCGCTGAGGAGGTATCTTTGACGTCGACCGCCGACGAATGGAATTAGAGGAGGACGACCTCCGAGCCCAAGAGCCCGGCTTTTGGGACGACAGAGCCAAGAGCGACGAAGTAATGAAGCGCGTCAAGACCAACAAAAAATGGGTGACGAGCTACGACAAGGTACACGCCGCCAACGAGGAGCTCAACCTCGCTACCGAATACTTCAAAGAAGGCATAGTAGAGGAGGCCGACATCGACTCAGCATATGCCGAAGCCCTGCGACTGACAGAGGAGGCCGAGATGGCCAACATGCTCCAGGGCGAGGAAGACCAGCTGAGCGCGGTTCTGAAGATTGTGGCTGGCGCAGGCGGCACGGAGAGCCAAGACTGGGCACAGATGCTTATGCGCCTCTACCAACGATGGAGCGAGGCCCACGGATATAAGGTGAGCGTAGCCAACCTTCAGGATGGCGACGACGCCGGCATAAAAACCGTAACTTTCGAGATCGAGGGCGACACAGCATACGGATATCTCAAGAGCGAAAATGGCGTGCACCGACTTGTGCGCGTCTCGCCCTTCAACGCCCAGGGCAAGCGAATGACATCCTTCGCATCAGTCTTCGTGACACCACTCGTAGATGACACCATCGAGGTCTACGTAGACCCGTCAAAGGTGTCATGGGACCTCTTCCGCTCGGGCGGAGCAGGCGGTCAGAACGTCAACAAAGTCGAGACCGGCGTCCGACTTCGTTACCAATATACCGACCCCGACACTGGCGAGACGGAGGAGATCCTCATCGAGAACACCGAGACGCGAAAGCAGACCGAGAACCGCGAGAACGCCATGCGACTCCTGCGCTCACAGCTATACGACCGAGAGCTCAAGCGTCGTAATGCCGCCAAAGCGAAAATCGAGGCCAGCAAGAAGAAGATCGAATGGGGCTCGCAGATCCGCAGTTACGTATTCGACGACCGCCGAGTGAAAGACCATCGTACAGGCTACCAGACATCTAACGTCCAGGCAGTCATGGATGGCGACATCGACGCCTTCATAAAGGCCTACCTTATGGAATTCGGCGCACCCGAGAATAAGGATTAGGCGCAAACACACCAACAACACACCCTTCGCCCCATGGAGACAGAAGAGAAGCAAGAGACAGCAGCAGCCAATGAGCCCAAGGCGCGGAAGAGCGCAGTGGACACATCTGGCATGAGCGAGAGCGACGCCATCCGCGCCAGGATCATAGCCGGCGAGCTCGAGGTGGGCACCATTTACGAGGAGCCAGACCCGACGCCCGACGCCGAGCACATGGTGCTGCGCACCGACAAACTCGTAAAGATATACGGCAGCCGCAAGGTTGTAGACGGCCCGTCGATTATGGTCCGTCAAGGTGAGATTGTAGGCCTACTCGGTCCTAATGGAGCAGGAAAGACCACCACGTTCTACATGACCGTGGGCCTTATCGAGCCGAACGAGGGCACAGTATACCTCAACGACCAGGACATCACCCACTTGCCCGTCTACCGTCGCGCACAGCTCGGCGTAGGTTACCTTGCGCAAGAGGCATCGGTATTCCGCACGCTCTCCGTCGAAGAGAACATTATGGGCGTTCTCGAGATGACAGACTACCCCAAGGACTATCAGAAGCAGCGGCTTGAGGAGCTCATTTCGGAATTCGGCCTCGGGCATATCCGCAAGAGCAAGGGTATCCAACTTTCGGGTGGCGAGCGCCGACGCACCGAGATTGCCCGCGCATTGGCAATCAACCCGAAGTTCATCATGCTCGACGAGCCTTTTGCGGGCGTCGATCCTATCGCCGTATACGATATTCAGAAAATCGTATGGCACCTCAAGGATAAAAATATCGGCGTGCTCATCTCGGACCACAACGTGGGTGAGACTCTAGCCATCTGCGACCGCGCGTATATCCAGGTGCAAGGCCGCCTTTTCCGCGCAGGCTCGGCAGAGCAATTGGCCAACGACGAGAAGGTGCGCGAGGTATACCTTGGCAAAGACTTCATCTTACGCCGACGCAAATTCGACGATTAAAAGAGGGCGTCGGGAGAGTCATAGAGACAGTGCGATGTAAAAAAAAACACCGATTTTGCTGTTTCAAATTATAAATGACTAACTTTGCGTCGCCTTATGCGGATGTGGCGTAATTGGTAGCCGTGTCAGACTTAGGATCTGATGCCGAAAGGCGTAGGGGTTCGAGTCCCCTCATCCGTACTAATTAGACAGTAAAAAAAATTATCCAACAATAGTTTGAAATGAACATTTCAAAAGAAAACATTGATGAGCTCAACGCCGTCCTTACTCTCGAGCTCGAGAAGGCAGATTACGAGCCGAAGGTAGAGAAAGCATTAAAGGATTACGGCAAGCGCGTTGCCATCAAGGGTTTCCGTCCTGGTCATGCACCCGCTGGCATGGTCAAGAGACTTTACGGCAAGTCCATCCTCGTAGACACCATCGACAGTATGATGGGCGAGGAGCTCTCTAAGTATATAAAGGAGAACAACCTCGACATTCTCGGTGAGCCCCTCCCGAACGAGAAGCAGGAGCCTATCGACTTCGACAAGGAGATCGACAAGGTAACCTTCAAGTTCGACCTCGGCCTCTCCCCTGAGATCAATGTCGCTGTAGACAACACCCTCGTTGTTCCCGCATACACCATCGAGATTGGCGACAAGGACGTAGATGCTCAGATCGAGAACATCGCAGGCCGCTTCGGCAGCCACGCTCCCGTTGAGGCAGCTTCTGAGAACTCTCTCCTCAAGGGTGTAATCACCCTTGGCGACAAGAAGAACGAGAAGGGTATGACCTCCGTCGCCGTCATCAAGGACGAGGCTGAGAAGGCTAAGTTCATCGGCAAGAAGGCTGGCGACAAGGTTGAGTTCAACGTTCGTAAGGCATTCACCGACGAGGCAGAGATCTCTTACATGCTTGGTTGCACCAAGGAGGAGGTTGCTGATGTCGCAGAGGACGCCGTAGCAACCATCGAGATCAGCGAAGTTAGCGAGTTCAAGAACGCAGAGGTCAACAAGGAGCTCTTCGACAAGGTCTTCCCCGACGGCAGCGTAGCCGACCTCGACGCATTCAAGAGCAAGGTCAAGGAGCAGCTCGCATCTGCTAACGCATTCGCAGAGGAGTACCGCTTCGGTGTTGACGTTCGCAAGAGCATCATGGCCGCAGCAGGCGACATCAAGCTCCCCGAGGAGTTCCTCAAGCGTTGGCTCACCGTTGTCAACCGTGGCAACGAGAACTTCAGCCAGGAGGTTCTCGAGCAGGAGTTCCCCAAGTTCCTCGTAGACCTCAAGTGGCAGGTCGTCAAGAACCGCGTCGCCAAGAAGCTCGACATCAAGGTTAACTACAACGACGTTCTCGACTTCGCCAAGAAGACCGCCAAGGCACAGCTCATGCAGTACGGCATCACTAACTATCCCGAGGATCAGCTCGTGAAGTACGCAGAGAGCATGGTAGCCAAGGAGGAGCAGCGTCAGCACCTCACCGAGGGTGCCGTAGAGGAGAAGCTCTTCGCTTACGCCAAGGAGAATGCCAAGGTCGAGAGCAAGGCTGTCTCTCAGGAAGACTTCAACAAGCTCTTCGAGGCTGAGAAATAATTAAAATTCAGCATACTAAGCAGCCTTGCCCCGCCCTATCGGCGGCAAGGCTGCTGTGCTGTTTATAGCACAAGCAAACGCAAAAACACCAAACCTCAATATGATCGATAGCAACGACTTCCGCAAATTTGCAGTCAAGCACCGCGGCATCAGCGGCAACATGTTCGACTCCTACGCAAAGGTGACCGATTCATACATCTCCCCGACCATCATTGAGGAGAGGCAGTTGAACGTCGCCAGTATGGATGTCTTCTCGCGCCTGATGATGGACCGCATCATCTTCCTCGGCACAGAGATTAATGACGACGTAGCCAACATTGTCCAGGCTCAGTTGCTCTACCTTGAGTCGGCAGACTCATCCAAGGACATCTCGATATATCTCAACTCGCCTGGCGGCAGCGTATATGCGGGTCTCGGCATCTACGACACCATGCAATACATCTCGAGCAGCGTGGCAACCATCTGCACGGGCCTCGCAGCCTCCATGGCGGCAGTTCTCCTCGTAGCGGGTGCCAATGGCAAGCGTTCGGCGCTCCCCCACTCTCGCATCATGATCCACCAACCTATGGGTGGCGCACAGGGTCAGGCTACGGACATTGAGATTACCGCACGAGAGATTCTCAAGCTCAAGAAAGAGCTCTACGAGATTATCTCCACCCACTCGGGTAAGCCCTTTGACGAGGTTGCCAAAGACTCCGACCGCGACTACTGGATGACAGCCGACGAGGCTAAGGCCTACGGCATGATTGACGAAGTTCTCAAACGCGAGAAGAAATAAAGATAAGTGACTTCCACTCCTGCAAAGGGACATTAGAACCACAAAAAAGATGCAGCGCCGAGGTCTTTCCCAAACCCCGGTACTGCGTCCTTTTTTGCTTTTTGCGAGGGGCGACAGAGATACACCATAAATGGCAAACAAGAAAGAAGACAAGTGCTCGTTCTGCGGCAGAGGCCGCAACGAGGTCAACTTCCTCATAAGCGGCATATCTGGTTTCATCTGCGATATGTGCGTGAAGCAGGCCAACGAGATTGTATCCGAGGCGATGAAGCAGACCAGCAAGAGCAGCCTCAGCGAACTCAAGTTGCGAAAGCCTCAGGAGATTAAGGAGTACCTCGACGAGTACGTAATAGGGCAGGATGAGGCAAAGAAATACCTCTCCGTGGCCGTATACAACCACTATAAGAGACTCCTCCACAACGACGACAAGGACGGCATAGAGCTCGAGAAGTCGAACATCATAATGGTGGGCGACACCGGCACGGGAAAAACCCTCATGGCTCGAACCATAGCACGCCTTCTCGACGTACCCTTCACCATTGTAGACGCCACGGTACTCACCGAGGCTGGCTACGTGGGAGAGGATGTCGAGAGCATCCTCAGCCGTTTGCTCCAGGAGGCGGACTACGACGTAGAGCGCACCGAGCGCGGCATCATCTTCATCGACGAGATTGATAAGATCGCACGCAAGGGTGACAATCCTTCCATCACTCGCGACGTGAGCGGTGAGGGCGTCCAGCAAGGCCTCCTCAAGCTTCTCGAGGGCTCCATTGTCAACGTTCCGCCACAAGGTGGCCGCAAGCACCCCGAGCAGAGGCTCATCGCCGTCAACACCCGCAACATTCTCTTCATCTGTGGCGGCGCCTTCGACGGCATCCGCGACAAGATTGCGCAGAGGCTCAACAGCCGTGTCGTGGGCTACAACTCAGACAAGGCGAAGGACAAGATTGACTACTCGAACCTTATGCAGTACGTTGCCCCCCAGGACCTCAAGTCGTTCGGTCTCATTCCCGAGATTATCGGCCGTCTGCCTATCCTGACATCGCTACAGCCATTGGACCGCACAGCGTTGCGCCGCATCCTTACCGAGCCAAAGAATTCGCTCATCAAGCAATACACCAAGCTCTTCGCACTCGACGGCGTTGAACTCGTCGTCCCCGAGGAAGTTCTGGACTTCATTGTGGACAAGGCTGTAGAGTTCAAGATTGGCGCACGCGGTTTGCGCTCAATATGCGAGACCATAATGATGGACAAGATGTACACCGTGCCCACCACTGGCGAGAAGAAACTCGTCATCGACCTCGAATATGCAAAGGAGCGCATAAGCCATCTCAACGCTGCTAAGCTCAAAGAGGCGTAATCGGGAGAACGTAAGGAGCGTAATGTCGAGTGTCAGAGACGGACAGTCTGACTATTTGTCATATTTTCATCCCATCCGCAAAAGATTGGCACGATATTAGACACACAGAAGCGGAGCATTGACATTACGCCCCACATTTTTGCACACAGAGACAAAAGATGACCGACAATAAAGAAGTGAAGCCGAAGAGAGGCAAGGCCGGGCAGTCCGTAAATGGTGACTCAAACCTCATTGTCATCAACAAGACGGACAGCAGGTCCTTTGATATCCCAGAGACACTGCCTGTCCTCCCCTTCCGCAATGCCACCCTGTTCCCCAACGCGGTGCTGCCTGTGGCCATTGGCCGTCAGAAGTCGGCCATCCTTGTCGACGAGGTTACCAAGAGTCACGGACTGCTCGTTGCCGCCACTCAGATTGAGAGCGGCACAGAGGACCCGACGACCAAAGACCTTTACAAAACAGGCGTAGTAGCGCGGATAGTAAAGGCTCTGACGATGCCAGACGGAACACAGACGATAGTCTTCCAAGGCATTACGCGAGTCGAGATCACCGAGGAGGTTCAAACCGAGCCTTACCTCGTGGCCAAGATTAAGCGCGCCACAGAGGGGCGCACCACGGCAGCCCAGAAAGCCGCCCTGCCCGCCCTTATGAGTTCACTCCGCGACACGGCCTCCGAGATGTTCACCCTCCTGCCTAACGTGCCAACCGACACGAGCACGGTGGTAACGCAGATGCAAGACGACGACTTCCTGGTAAGCTTCGTATCGTCCAACATGGAGGCCTCTTCGGAAGACAAGAACTCGATCCTCATATGCAATACAGTATATAAGAGGGCCGAACGCCTTCTCGCCATAATCCAGAAGCAACTGGAGTTCCTTCGCCTCAAAGCCAACATACGGACCAAGGCGAAGCAGAACATCGACAAGCAGCAGCGCCAGTATATGCTCCAGCAGCAACTGCGCACCATTCAAGACGAGCTCGGCGGAGACCCTCAGAAAATACTCGTAGACAAATATCGCAAACAGGCTCAGCAAAAGAAGTGGGGCAAAGAGGTGGCGGAAGCCTTCGAGTCTGAACTCGAAAAGATTGAGCGCATCAATCCCAGCTCGCCAGAGTATGGACTGACACTCAGCTACCTCGACACGCTCGTAAGCCTCCCGTGGAACGAATATAGCGAGGACAACCTGGACCTCAAACGAGCCGAGAAAGTCCTCGACGAAGGCCACTACGGGCTCGACAAAGTCAAGGAGCGCATAATAGAGCACTTGGCCGTACTCAAACTAAAAGGCGACCTCAAGAGCCCCATCCTCTGCCTCTACGGACCTCCGGGTGTAGGCAAGACTTCGTTGGGCAAAAGCATAGCCGAGGCTTTGGGACGCAAATACGTCCGCGTGTCGCTCGGCGGTATGCATGACGAGGCTGAGATTCGCGGCCACCGGCGCACATACGTAGGCGCAATGCCCGGCCGCATCATTGAGGGTATCCGCAATGCGGGAACAGCCAACCCCGTCTTCATACTCGACGAGATAGACAAGGTGAGCAACGACTTCCATGGCGACCCTGCCGCAGCTCTTCTTGAGGTACTGGACCCCGAGCAGAACACTGCATTCCACGACAATTTCCTCGACTTGGACTTCGACCTCTCGCACGTCATGTTTATTGCCACGGCAAATAACATCGGCACAATCTCCAGTCCACTCTTGGACCGCATGGAGATGATAGGTGTAGACGGATATCTCCTGGAGGAAAAAGTCGAGATAGCCAAGAGCCATCTCATTCCCAACGCCAAGACAAACCACGGACTGCAGCCCGACACGTTCAACCTGCAAGATGACGTGGTGGCCTACATAATCGACAAGTACACCCGCGAGAGTGGCGTACGCCAACTCGCCAAAGTCATAGCCAGCCTCTGCCGCAAAGTTGCACTCAAGGTGGCCAAGGAAGATAATTTCGACGCCAACCTGAGCAAAGCCACAGTGCGCGAGATGCTCGGAATTGAGAAATTCGACCATGACATATGGCATGACGATCTCCGAGCCGGAGTTGTGACAGGCTTGGCATGGACGGCCGTTGGCGGAGAGATTCTCTTCGTGGAGTGCGCCGCCAGCAAAGGCAAAGGAAAGATGACACTCACGGGCAACCTGGGCGACGTCATGAAAGAGTCCGCCGTACTGGCCCTTGAATATGTCCGCTCCAATGCCAAAGACTTCGGATTGCAGGATATTGACTTCGACGAGACGAACTTCCACATTCATGTACCCGAAGGAGCCGTACCCAAAGATGGGCCTTCGGCGGGCGTAACAATGGTAACGGCCATCGTCTCGGCTCTCACAGGTCGCCGAGTCCGCAAACGCATAGCAATGACGGGCGAGATAACGCTCCGCGGCATGGTAATCCCCGTTGGTGGAATAACGGAAAAGATACTTGCTGCCAAGCGAGCCGGCATAACCGATATCATTCTCTGCAAACAGAACAAGAAAGATATCGACGAGATAAAAAAAGAATACGTGGAGGGACTGACCTTCCACTTTGTAGACCGCATCGCCGAAGTAATCGACATAGCGCTCGAAGATAAACCAGAAAACAAAGAATAGAAATGACAGAGATAAAGAACGCCCTCGTAGAAGCAATAGTAGAGGGTATCCGCGACAACAAAGGACTCGGCATCAGCATCCTCGACCTTCGTGGACTTGACGGAGCAAGCGCCGACTACTACATTGTATGCCAAGGCAACTCGACGACACACGTAGAGTCCATCGCCGACGCCATCGAAGACCGCGTACGCGAGGACGTAGGCGAGAAACCGCTCCACTTCGAGGGCAAGGTAAACTCGCAATGGATCCTCATCGACTATCATGACGTCGTGGCTCACGTCTTCATGCCCGAGCAGAGGGAATTCTACAACATCGAGGGTCTTTGGGCCGACGCCAAGCGCACCGACCTTCCCGACGAGCTCTAAACGCTTATCAAGGCTTGATATTGGAGTACACCGTCAGCAACAACCCCGCAAAAGCAATTCACACACATAACTCTCCAACCAGAATATGGCCGACAACAAAGTAAAGAAGGACCGCAAGCCAAGTTTCAATCCCTATTGGCTCTACGGTTTGGTGGCTATCGCCCTCGTGGCAATAAGCACCATATTCACCGGCAGCGCCCCCCACAACATCTCGTACAGCAAATTCGAGACTGACGTGCTCGGACGCGAGGGCGTAGACAAGATCGTCGTCATCCGCAACGACTTGCAAGCCGAGATTACGCTCAAGACGGACTCCGTGGAAAACTACAAGTCGCTTTTCTCGAGCGCATTGCCAGTGCCCACAAAAGGTCCCCACTTTGTTGTAGACCTGCCAAGCATCGACAGTTTCGAGGCCAGCCGCAAAAAAGTAGAGGATGCCGAGCATCGCACGATACCCGTCTTCTACGAGCAGCGCAACGAGGTCTTCGGCAACATTATGATGTTCATTTGGCCGTTCCTGCTCTTTGCGGGCATCTACTACCTCATGTTCCGCCGCATTGGCGGAGGCGGGGGCGGCAGCATCTTCGGTGTTGGCAACTCCAAAGCTAAAGAGGTTGGTAAGGATACTGAGGATGTCAAGGTGACGTTTAAGGACGTGGCCGGACTCGATGGAGCGAAACAGGAACTTGAGGAGATCGTTGAGTTCCTCCGTCATCCGGAGAAATATACCGAGTTGGGCGGTAAGATTCCCAAGGGCGCACTTCTTGTAGGTCCTCCAGGCACAGGTAAGACCTTGTTGGCCAAGGCAGTGGCAGGCGAGGCTCATGTACCGTTCTTCTCGATGTCGGGTTCAGACTTCGTAGAGATGTTCGTAGGCGTAGGCGCAAGCCGCGTGCGCGACCTCTTCAAGAAGGCCAAGGACAAGGCACCATCAATTATCTTTATTGACGAGATTGACGCCATAGGCCGTGCACGCGGACGCAACAACGGCCTCGGCACCAACGAAGAGCGCGAGAACACCCTCAACCAGCTCCTCACGGAGATGGACGGCTTCGGCAACAACAGCGGCGTAATAATCCTCGCCGCCACCAACCGCGCCGAGATTCTCGACCGCGCACTCATGCGTGCAGGTCGCTTCGACCGTCAGATTCAGGTGGAACTGCCAGACATCAAGGAGCGCGCCGCAATCTTCGACGTGCACTTGCGTCCTCTGAAACTTCCAGAGGATTTCGACCGCTCGTTCCTTGCCAAGCTCACGCCAGGCTTCTCGGGTGCCGACATTGCCAACGTATGTAACGAGGCTGCCCTCACGGCGGCGCGCAAAGGCAAGAAATTCGTAGAGCGGCAAGACTTCCAGGATGCAGTGGACCGCATTGTCGGAGGACTTGAGCGCAAGAACCGCATCGTAACACTCGACGAGCGCAAGACAATAGCATACCACGAGGCAGGCCATGCAACTGTAAGCTGGCTCCTCGAATATGCCAACCCGCTCGTCAAGGTGACCATCGTACCACGAGGCAAAGCCCTCGGCGCCGCATGGTATCAACCAGAGGAGAGGCAACTGACCACCAAAGCCCATTTGCTGGACGACATATGCTCAGTCCTTGGCGGACGCGCCGCAGAGGAACTCTCATTCGGCCAAGTAGGCACGGGCGCCCTCAACGACCTTGAGAAGGCCAATAAACAGGCTACAGCCATGGTGACATACTATGGAATGAGCGACAAGCTGCCCAACATATGCTATTACGACTCCACTGGCCAGCAAGACATGTCGTTCCGCTCGCCCTACTCCGAGGAGCGCGCACGCATAATCGACGAGGAGGTATCCGCCATCATCGAAAGCCAATATGAGCGCGCCAAGGAGATTCTCCGAGAGAATGCCGAAAAGCATCGCGAATTGGCCAACTTGCTCCTGGAGCGCGAGGTCATCTTTACCGAGGACGTAGAGAAGATTTTCGGTCCCCGCCCATGGAAGAAGCGCGAGGAAGAGCTTGCTGAAGAGCAAAAGCAAGAAGAGGCTGCCAATGCTAACAAGGGAAACGCAGAAGCTAATGCTGATGCGACTTCCGAAGTAAAAGCAGAGGAGCAACCCAAGGCGGCAGACGAAGCCAAGCAAGAGCCAGAGGCTTAACAGAGTCTCGAAGCTACGCACAGACTTACCCACACGAAACAAAAGAATCGCATGGACGACTTTTTCTCAATCATAGACGGCAAAGCCGACGAGGCGGGAACATATACCTATACTCTCGCCATCAACAAGGAGCATGACATATTCAAGGGCCACTTTCCGAGCAAACCGGTTGTGCCTGGCGTCATGACCCTCATGATGATTCGCCGCTGCGCCGAGCAGGCCAAGAATCTTGGAAAGACACGCATCTCGTTCGTCAAGGACGCCAAGTACATCGCGCCCATCATCCCCGACGGTCGCAAAGTGACAGTAACGTTCACTATCGACGATACATTGGCAATCAAGGCCGACGTCAAGTCGGAGGACGGCAGCGACTTTACCAAGGTTCGCATGACGATTGCAAAAGAGGCATAAGGAATGACCTCGCCAAAGGCATCAGAGAGCCAAGGCAAGATAAAGGAGACACTACGCCTATGGGCGGTGTGCACCGTTATCTTGCTCTTGGCTCTTTTGTGGTTCTACCCCGTAATGTTCTTTCGTTGGATAAAAAAGACGCTGACGCAGAACGAGAGTCCGCAGCGCACGGCATCGGCAGTGGCGTTGGGCGTTGGGATGTCCGTTATGCCGATATGGAGTTTCCAGATGTTGGCCACGGTGGGCTTGGCGCACTTATTTAAGCTCAACAAAGTGGTTGCCGTGGCGTTCTCCAATTCCAGTCTGCCGCCATTCATACCATTCATAATCTATTTCTCGCTGCGCATTGGAGGGTTATTGCTGGGCGTAGAGGTGAATATTGATTTTGACAATGTATCGATGGAGAGCATTAAGGATTCCGTCGAGGCGTATGCCGTCGGTGCTGTCGTATTTGGCATATTGCTGGGTTTGGCGGCATGGCCTGTGGCATACTTAGTCATAAGGGCTCTGAAGCGCAGACGGACGGCTCTCAAGGGGTGATTTTCATTAATTTGATTAGGGAATAGGATGGGTATGGTATATATGCTGGATGTGTCTCATTTCGGTGCTGTGGAGGTGCATGAGGACACACGCTGCAAACGCTTCACGCTAAAATTTTATGATGGCGGGCGCAGATTGCGTCTGTCCGTTCCGCCACACACCACACCCAAGAAGATATTGGAGTTCTTCAAAAACTATGCGGAGTCAATTGGGAACGTAGCTAAAAAAGCCTCAGAGAGGTCGCAATATACCGACTTCACGCCAGATACAGAGTTTCATACACGCAAACACGCACTCGCCTTCAAAATAGACCCCAAAGGCCGCCTCTTGGGGCAAGTCTCGGCCGACAAGGCTACAGTATTCTACCCCGAAGGCACCGACTTCACAGACAAGCGTGTACAAAATTTCATCCGCAAAGTAATAGATGCGGCCATGACGCAAGAGGCTAAAGAGTACCTGCCTGGCCGACTGGCACAACTTGCAGAAGCCAACGGGCTTAAATATCAGACAATAGACATACGCAACACGCACTCACAGTGGGGCAGTTGCTCCACGAAAGGCAGAATATGCCTAAGCACTCAACTGATGCGCCTACCCGATGAGCTAATAGACCTCGTACTCCTACACGAACTCACCCACACAATCCATATGGACCACAGTCCGGCATTCTATGCAGACCTTGACCGTTTTCTTGGGGGACGACACGACGAACTAAACAGCCGACTAAAAAAGATACATACCGAGTACTGACTTCAGTTTTTGGCCATAGCCACGGTGGCAATACCGAGTCTCACACCTTCAATTGTCGAGAGCGGCAGGAGACACGACTCAGACGTGGCACCAGTGGTGAACACATCGTCTATAAGGAGAACAGATTTACCTTTGAGCATCTCGGCTTCGGGACCGAGACCAAAATCTGACTTTACATTTTTATATCGCTCATCGGCACTGAGCTGAGTTTGTGAACCGGCATAAACAGTGCGGAGGAGTGCTTTTTCGAGAATAGGCAGTCCAGTGACCTGACGCACACCCTCGGCAATCATAAGGCTCTGATTGTAACCTCGTTTACTGAGTTTCTTGGGATGAAGTGGCACAGGAATGAGGTAATCGTAGTTGGCGACAATGCCGGCACTGCACATTTTTCGTCCCATCTCACGTCCCAATTCCTTGGCCACTTGAAAAAAGCCTTGATATTTGAACTCGTGTATGAGTTTACGGAGATGCTCGCCTTGCCGAAAATAGAAGCAAGCGAAGGCCGACTCGAAGTGCGGCACTCGGCCAGCCATCTTGTCGACCATAAGATTGTCGAATGGCGACCGCTCGAAATATGTAGACGGCAACTCATCGAGGCAAGTGCGACAGACGCACATTTCACCGCCATTAAGCTTGCAATCGCATACGAGGCAGTGGCAAGGATAGATGAAGCCCCAAACGCCCCGCAGAGCGTCTTTTAGGAAGTCTAGGAGTTTTGTAAATATCGATTGCGGCATCACTACTTATCAGACGTAACTCCATTAAAGCAGATTGGCGCTACCATAATTTACCACAATGCAATCTTTCCAGCTATACCCAAATCGAGCGTAGCAGTCGCAATCCCCAATGCTTGGAAAACACGACTCATCGTAGGCAATGTTATAACACTCTTTCCATTCTCTATCTTAGATATTTGCGCACGCTGGACGCCAATGCGTTCGCCGAGTTCCTCTTGCGTGAGATTTTGAGCCAACCTAGCCTTTCGGATTGTCTCACCTACGATATAAGCATTTACCTCTTCTTTGAGTTTAGCCTCCATAGCCTCCCGCTCTGGCGTTCCAATTTTACCCCAAAGTCTATCTTTCATATCGTCTGCAGGTGTCAATTTCATTTGTGC
>CAVGTO010000006.1:0-45592 GCA_963631865.1 Eggerthellaceae bacterium | reverse complement strand
AGGTGGATGAGAGTTTGGGGCATATAATACGGCATCAAATTGACAGGAATTGCCCTTATGCTTTGCACACCGAATTGGCGGGAAATAAAGATTTTAGAGGAAATCTTAGTAACTTCGCAGCCACGAGTGGAACGCATTCCACCTCCAAAATAAGATAACAGACTGATATATAATATGTACGCACTGGTAACAGGCGGCAGCCGCGGTCTTGGCCGTGCTGTCTGTGTAGCTCTTGCCAAAGAGGGTTACACCATAATAATCAACTACCGCAAGGGTCAGGCTGAGGCAGAAGAGACTCTCGCCATGGTGCGCGAGGCAGGCTCGGACGGCGAGCTCCTTCCCTTCGACGTAGCCAACCGTGAGGAGGCTCAGAAAGCCATCGAGGGCTGGCAGACGGCTCACACAGGCGAGTACATCGCAGTGGTAGTGAACAACGCCGGCATCCGCCGCGACAACCTCATGGTATTCATGCCTTACGAGGACTGGAGCCAGGTTCTCCGCATCACCCTCGACGGATTCTACAACGTAACGCAGCCGCTCCTCCAGCCTATGCTGGTCAAGAAGTGGGGCCGCATCGTCAATATGGTCTCCCTCAGCGGCCTCAAGGGCCTCCCCGGCCAGACCAACTACTCGGCTTCCAAGGGTGGCCTCATGGCAGCAACCAAGGCCCTCGCCCAGGAGGTAGCCCGCAAGAATGTCACCGTCAATGCCGTAGCCCCCGGTTTCATCCACTCCGACATGACGAAGGACCTCGACGAGGCAAGCCTCAAGAAGACCATCCCCGCCAACCGCTTCGGCGAGCCCGAGGAGGTAGCCGACCTCGTAGCCTTCCTGGCCTCGAACAAGGCAAGCTACATCAATGGCGAGGTCATCTCTATCAACGGCGGCCTCTACACCTAGTTAACAGTGCACAGTTAACAGTTGGCAGTTAGCGAGTAACAGTTGTTCTGTTTTTTTGCTCAATTTACGTTTCGTACTGTTTTAGACTGTGACTGGCGAGGCTTCTGCATTTTGAGGTTATGGGGTAATGATATTTGGCCCCAGATAGATATCATTCGCGATTGACAAACCAAGGCCCGCCGTGTGGCTGCTCACGCCCTGCGGTATTAGGCATCAAGGCATAAGAGTTTTGAAGACAGAAGACATAGCAGAAAGGCTGCGCGGAGGACTGGTTAAGGACTTCGAGGTCGAGGAGAGCCTTATTGAGGCCGACGCGAACCTCGTGGGCGACATCGGGCTCGACAGCTTGGACTTGGTGGACGTCGTCGTGATGGTGGACAACTTGTTCGGAGTAAAGCTGACGCGAGACGAGCTCATGACGGCCAAGACTTTCGGCAAACTGACAGACCTCGTGGCCTCGAAGCTGCAATAAGTAATAAGAAAGAAATGTATGAGAGCCACGCCGCGGACCAACACCCGCCGCGTGGCTCTCATTGCTTAGAATACTAGAACTTACACATAGAAGTAAAAATGGACATCCTACTCGACGGAAAAGAGGCCGTTTGTGGCTACATCCCGCAGCGCGAGCCCATAGTCATGGTCGACAAACTCTATTCGTTCACCGACGAGGAGAGCGAGACAGGCCTCACAATAGACGGATCGAGCATCTTCGTGACCGACGGCCACCTCATGGACGGAGCCCTCATTGAGCACACAGCCCAGAGCGGCGCGCTCCACATTGGCTACGACTTCATCAGCCGCGGCCTCAAGGTGCCCATCGGCCTCATCGGTTCCATCAACAAGTATGAGATACACCGCCTGCCGCGAGTTGGCGAGAGCATCCGCACCAACATCAAGATGGAGGCTCGAATTGGCGACGTGTCGCTCGTTGGCATAACCGTCCGCATCGGCGACGAGATTATCGCGCAGGGCAAGATGAAAGTCGCCACGCAAGAAGCGTAAAACCAGTTAACAGTGCGCAGTTTAGACAGGGTTTGGGCCACGTTGTTTTGTCTTGGGGTAACTGAGAAATGAGCCTTGTAAACTGCGGACTGAAGGAACTGTTAACTGAAAAGTAAGGGTAGAAGAATGGGAACAATGGTAGAGGCGTGCGGCCTCACGAAGAAATTCGGCGATCTGGAGGTGCTCAAGGGCATCGACCTCGCCATAGGGGCGGGTGAGGTAGTGTCGATAACAGGAGCGAGCGGAGCGGGCAAGACCACTCTGCTTCAGATAATTGGCACACTAGACAAGCCTACGTCGGGTTCCGTCATAATAGACGGGACGGACGTGTCGCGCCTGGCCGAGAAGCAGCTCGCCAACTTCAGGAACCAGAAGATAGGTTTCGTGTTCCAGTTTCACCAACTGTTGCCAGAGTTCACGGCCATGGAAAACGTCATGATGCCCGCCCTCATTGGCGGCAAGAGTCGCCACGAAGCCGAAGCGAAAGCCGCAGAGCTACTTGACTTCCTCAACCTAAGCCACCGCGCCGCGCATAAGCCCAACGAGATGAGCGGCGGCGAGAAGCAACGCGCGGCCATAGCCAGGGCACTCGTAAACAACCCCGCCGTGGTCTTTGCCGACGAGCCATCGGGAAACCTCGACTCCCACAATGCGGATGAGCTGCAGAGCCTCTTCTTCTCGCTTCGCGAACGATATGGGCAAACATTTGTAATCGTGACTCACGACATGCGACTGGCGCAGACTTGCGACCGCATGATCACGATGAAGGACGGAAGGCTTGACAATTGACGTTTTTCAATTGAAAATTACGTTGGCCCCGCTGAGTGTATTCATTTTTTGGGAATAAAAGGACATTTTTTTGTGGTTAATGAGGGCTGTGAACTGAGAACTGTGAACTGAGAATTGAGAATTGTGAACTGTGAACTGAAGAGCTTGCTTGACCAGAAGGTAGAGCAGTATGAGCGGCCCGAATTTATCGAGCCGGACCCTATATCCATTCCCCACAGGTATAGTCGGAGGCAAGGCATCGAGATAACGGGCCTCCTGGCATCAACCATCGCGTGGGGCAACCGCAAAGCCATAGTCCGGAGCGCGGGCGAGATGGCGGACCGACTGGGAGCCGACCCATTCGACTTCGTCATGTCGGCATCGGAGGAGCAGATAGACGCACTGGGGACATTCGTATACCGCACGTTCCAACGGGAGGACTTGCCATCTATGGTGCGAGGGTTAAGGGCAATATACCAGACCGACCCCGACATGGGGCTCGAAAAACTATTTGCGCCACGTCAGGGCGAGACTCTTCGCGAAGGGCTGATACGCTTCCGCAACGCTATGTTGCCATACATTGCCGACCGCACGCGGAAGCACATAGCCGATGCAGCCAAAGGAGCTGCCGCCAAGCGACTATGCATGTTCGCCCGATGGATGACACGGCCAAACACGCGCGGCGTGGACTTCGGGCTATGGAAAAGCATCAGCCCGTCGCAGCTCATAATACCACTCGACGTCCACACAGGGCGCACCGCCCGTTCCCTCGGCCTTATCAGCCGCACACAGAGCGACTGGCGGGCTGCGACAGAGCTCACCGCCGCACTTGCCGAGATGGCGCCCCAAGACCCCGTGCGCTACGACTTCGCGCTCTTCTCTATCGGGATTGTTGAAGGAGGAATAAACAGTTAGCAGTTAACGGTTAACAATTAGCAGTTTTATGATGGCGATTAGGGATTGACTGAATTCATGTTCGCAGATTGCAGGTTTTTTTGGGGGGAAATAGATTATATAATTTGCGGGAAAAGAGGGATATTTGCAAAATAGGCAAGTAATTGAAAAAAAACATAGACTATGGAACAGCAAGAAAGGAAACTCCCGGTCGGACTACAATCGTTTGAGAATATCAGACGAGAGGGATATGTTTATGTAGACAAGACCGATTTGGTGTGGCAGTTGACAAACAGTAACGTCAAGTTCAACTACCTCAGTCGCCCGAGAAGATTCGGCAAGTCGATACTCGTAGACACACTCGAATGCTACTTCTCGGGTAAGAAGGAACTATTTGAGGGACTTAAGATTATGGAGTTGGAGAAGGCGTGGGAGGCACGCCCCGTGATCCGACTCGACATGAGCAGAGGTGGGGCCACGGCGGATGAGCTGCAATCCTACCTAAACCGAAGCTTCAAACAATTCGAGGAGAAATATGAAATAACGCCCGACGCAACGGCATCTCTCGCCGTCCGGTTTGACGACATCATCACCACAGCCTACAACAAGACAGGCAAGCAGGTTGCCATCCTCATCGACGAATACGACTCGCCACTGCAACACTCGTGGAATACGCCACACCACGAGGAGTGCACCGCCATATACCGCAGCGTCTTCGCGATCCTCAAGGCCGACGACGCATACGAAAAATTTGTGTTCATAACTGGCATCACCAAGTTCACGCAGATATCACTCTTCTCGGCCCTCAACAACCTCACAAACATCAGCTTCATGCCCCAGTACGCGCCACTTTGCGGCATCACGGAGGATGAGATTGGCGAGAACTTCGTGCCCGAGATAAGCAACATGGCGCAGCGCAACAAGTGGACCCTGCAAGAGACTCACGACAGGCTTAAAGAGTACTATGATGGCTACCACTTCAGCGAAGACAACATGGTGGACATCTATAATCCGTACAGCCTTATCAACGCATTAGCCCAATCTAGGCTTATCAATTTCTGGGCCTCGTCTGGGGCGACATCCCTACTGCCAAAGTTCGTAGAAGATATGGAAATGAATCTTGAGCACTATGACCAATGCTATGTAGAGGCGAACATTTTGGAGACGTCAGACGTGACGGGAGGCGGAACTGAACTGTTTCTCTATCAGTGCGGATACCTCACGATAAAAGGATACGAAGACGGCACCTACGAGTTGGGCTTCCCCAACCAGGAAGTGCGCCAGGCTCTCAACAAAGTTGTCATGCCCGCCCTTACGATGCGCAGCATGTCCGAAATAGTATCCACGCAATCCGAGTTGCGCATACAGATGAACCGAATCCAAATAGACGAAGCCATGAAATGCCTCAAGGCACTCATAGCTGACGTACCATACAGCAACAAGAAGATGGAGTCGATGGACATGGAAGAGCGGTATCGACTCATTATCAGCACTGTATTCAACGCCATAGGTTTTCGCATAGAGGTGGAGAAAATGCTGGCTGGCGGGCGGATAGACATTGTTGCGTGGACAGTACGCACCATCTACGTCATCGAGCTTAAGCTAAAGAAGAATGGAGGCCTTGCAGCCGCGGCCAAGCAGATTCGGGACAACGGATACCTTGAGCCGTTCAAGGGAGAGACGCGTAAAGTAATCGGCCTCGCCATTGAATTGGACGACCTCGGCAAGGGGCTTATAGACTGGCAAGTTGTCGAGTAAAGAAGTGCGTCGGATTATTTCTCGTTTGGATAGCACCGCCAGCATAAGTATTTTTGTAGAAATAAGAAACTAAAAGAGACATCATAATGCTCGTCAAGACCTACGGCAGCGCCGTGAGCGGCATCGACGCCTTCACCGTCACGATGGAGGTCAACATATCGGCCGGCATCAAATTTTTCATTGTCGGACTGCCCGACTCGGCCGTCAAGGAGAGTGAGCAACGCATAGAGAGCGCCATACGCGAAAACGGATGGAAGTATCCGCAGCAGCGAGTAGTGATAAACATGGCGCCAGCCGACATACGCAAAGAGGGCTCGGCCTACGACCTCCCGCTGGCAGTAGGCATACTCGGGGCATCAGGACAGTGCGCATCAGACAGGCTCGACAAACACGTCATTATGGGTGAGCTCTCGCTCGACGGGCAGCTAAACCCGATAAAGGGCGTCCTCCCCATGGCCCTCAAAGCCAAGGAGGAGGGTTTCGAGGGATTCATACTGCCCATGGCCAATGCCAAAGAGGCGGCAGTGGTGGACGGGCTCAACGTCTACGGTGCCAACACCATCAACGAGGTAGTACGTTTCCTCTGCGGCGACGACACAGCCCTCACGAAGACCATCATAGACACCGATGCCGAGTTCAACCGTGCCGAGGCTGACAATCTGCTGGATTTTGCCGACGTCAAGGGACAGGAGAACGTCAAGCGGGCACTGGAGATAGCAGCAGCCGGCGGCCACAACATACTGCTCATCGGTTCGCCAGGCTCCGGCAAGAGCATGATGGCCAAGCGACTGCCAAGCATCCTGCCGCCGCTGACGCTCGACGAGGCCCTCGAGACCACCAAGATACACTCCGTGGCTGGTAACATAAAGAGCGAGATGGCACTCCTCACGACACGCCCCTTCCGCAGCCCACACCACACGATAAGCGACGTGGCCCTCGTTGGCGGCGGATCGTACCCCCAGCCAGGCGAGATAAGCCTCAGCCACAACGGCGTACTCTTCCTCGACGAGCTGCCTGAGTTCAAACGCTCGGTGCTCGAAGTGATGCGTCAGCCTCTTGAGGACCGCAAGATAACCATCTCCCGATCCAAATTCTCCGTAGAGTATCCGGCATCGTTTATGCTCGTGGCGAGTATGAACCCATGCCCTTGCGGATATTTCAATTCCCCGACACGCCGTTGCACATGCGGACCCGGCCAGGTGCAGAAATACCTCGGCAGAATTTCGGGCCCGCTCTTGGACCGCATCGACCTCCACATAGAGGTTGTACCTGTGCCCGTCGGGAAGCTCAACGACGCGCCAGCTGGCGAGCCGAGCAGCGAGATACGCAAACGCGTGATTGCCGCACGAGCCATTCAGAGTGAGCGATTTAAGCGCAGTAAGGGCGTGCACTGCAACGCCCAGATGACGCCGCGGATGCTGAACACATACGCCCGTCCCGACGAGCAGGGCCAGATGGTACTGAAGATGGCCATGGACAAGCTCGGCCTCTCGGCCCGCGCCTATGACCGCATCCTCAAAGTGGCGCGCACCATTGCCGACCTCGACCACTCGGAGACCGTCCTGGCTCAGCACATCTCGGAGGCTATCCAATACAGGTCTCTGGACCGCGACACGTGGGGAAACTAAAACAGTTGACAGTGCGCAGTTGACAGTGCACAGTTTGCGTTGATTACCAATGCATTTCTGTTAATGACTCGCACTCTTTTTGATATTTCTTTACGTGGGGGGGGAGCACTATGCAAGTCCCCGAAATTGTCGATTCTCAATTGTCAATTCTCAATTGAAAGTGATGAAAGTATTGTTTGTATGCCTTGGCAACATATGCCGCAGCCCGGCAGCCGACGGCGTGGTGCGCAAGAAGGCAGCCGAGGCGGGTCTCGACATCGAGATTGACTCGGCAGGCATAGGCGGTTGGCACATTGGCCAGTTGCCGGACAGCCGGATGAGGGATTGCGGTCGCAGACACGGGTATGACTTCAACCATCGCGCACGCCAGGTGTCGGCAAGCGACTTCGACAAGTTCGACATAATCATGGGCATGGATGCGCAGAACATATCCGACCTTAGGGCCAAAGCCCCGACGGAAGAGGCGAGGAAGAAGATACGCCTCATGGCCGATTACCTCGCGGACCACAAGGGCCAGAAGTCAATCCCCGACCCGTATTATGGCGACGACAGCGACTTCGAGTACGCATTGGAACTCATAGAGGATGCCGCCGACAACATCGTAAGACTCATAAAAAAAGGAACAATATAACACGAAGACCTACCATGGCAGAGAAAAGCGAATGGGAGAAGATGCTCAGCGGCGAGAAATATAAAGCCGCAACGCCCGAATTTTGGGACAAACTGGACAGGACGAAGAACCTATGCCAGGAGTATAACAACCTGAAGGGCACGGACGTAGAGAGCCGAGGCAAGATGATTCGCCAAATCCTAGGCAAGACGGGCGAGCGCGTCAAGGTGGAGCAGCCATTCTACTGCGACTACGGTTGCAACATAAGGGTGGGCGAGGATTTCTTCTCGAATTTCAGCCTCACCATCCTGGACGAGGCCCTCGTGACCATTGGCGACAACTGCTTCATAGGCCCCAATGTAAGTCTCTACACGGCATGCCATCCTCTGGATCCTGCGGAGCGCAACGAGGGCATCGAGTGGGCCGAGCCCATAACCATCGGCAACAACGTGTGGATTGGCGGCAGCGTCACCATCTGCCCGGGCGTCACAATTGGCGACAACTGCGTGATCGGCGCCGGCAGCGTAGTGGTTAAGGACATTCCAGCCAATTCCGTGGCTGTGGGCAACCCGGCGCGAGTGGTCAAGAGTCTTTAAAAGCAAAAAAACAAATAGCCTCCGCAGAGCTTTCTGCGGAGGCTATTGTTGTATTTAAGAAACGAAGAATCCGGGGATGGGGACTCACTCCTTAGCTTTCTCCAACTGACGGTTGAGGATGAACATATATGTGCCGTAGCCTTTGGCGCAGAGGATGTCGAGTTCGGCTCGCATCTCTTGAGACATTTTGCGGCGGAGCCTTAGGTATTCCTGGTAGTTACCTAACCTCTTGTTACAGAAGGCTTGGACAATTGAGCTGAGAGTTTTGGGAAGTCTGGGACACTCCTCCGTCATTTTCATGATCTTATTGGCGACGAGGAGCATATAGTCGTAATCATGGTCAAAACCATACTTGTCCATGGCGAAGAGATAGAGCCTCAAGGCCTTATCATACTGATGTTCAGCCGCGTAGATTTCCGCATCCCTACAGTATGGGTTGATGAAGAGGGGGTCGAGGGACATGGCGTACTCATAGTACTTATGCGCTTTTCTTTTGCTGCCAGTCGCGGAGTAGACGTCTGCGAGGATTGCGGCCATGCAAGGACTGTTGGGAGTCTCGTCTATGTAGGCCAAGAGGAGGCTGACGGCCTCGTCATAGCGACGTTCCTCCTTCAGAGCCAAGGCATAATTCCTTGTATAATCCTCTTGCTCCTCATGTACAAAGTCGAAACCGAGGGACTTGAGCGTATCGCCATATGCGGCCATCTCGGCGGGAGACTGGGCTTCGAGCATTTTGGCGGCCAAAACCTCAGCACGGGGGATGGAGTCTTGGGCAACTGCGTAAAGGGAGGGCAGGGTGAGGAGCAGGGAGGCCAGAGTGATGATAGATATTTTCTTGAGCATATTCACGTAACTTGTTTTACCATAGAAACGCTATTATCCGAAAAATATTGCCTGCCACATGGCGACGGATGGGGAATCGGAACGGTCGGGATGTTGGAAAAGTGTAGAGGAGCGGGTGATTTCGTGTTGGAAAAGTGTAGGAAATGGGGCATTTTCGCATTGGAAAAGCGTAAATAGGATATTATAAAGCATTGGCACGCAACCCAATACACAAAAGCGCCCTAAAAAGCGAAAACATATACGCCATGCGGCGATCCTTGAGAGGCTAAAAACGGTTTAGGCTTTGCTCTTTAGTTCGAAATACTATATCTTTACGAGGTCTGAAGCAAAAAATAAAATGGAAGATATCGACATAAAGCAATTGGACGATGCCGTAAGAGTCATCAAGAGTGCGATATTGCGTGCGCAAACTAAGGCTGTCAAATCGACCAACGCCACGCTGCTCTCACTCTACTATGGCATTGGCCGCTTCGTATCGATAAACTCCAGGTCCGGTTTTTGGGGCACTGGAGCCATAAAGGCCATCAGCGAACAGCTACAGAACGAGCTCCCCGGTTTAAGGGGATTTTCGGAAGAGAACATAAAGAAAATGCGCTCATTCTACGAAAAATGGGAGGGCCTTACAAATCGGTCGCCAATGGCGACCGATTTACAAAAAATATGGCTCTGCAGCGTGCTTCTCATTAAGGGAGGCGACAACGAAATCAACAAATATGGTTTCGACCCGCATAATATGAACATACCTTTGAACTATTTCTGTCGGAGAGCTGAGAGCTGATAAATTCTCGCCACCTATTGCATTTAAACAAAAAACGGCATATCTTTGCACCGTCTTTCACCGAGCTTCGGCTCGTGATTGAGAGATAAGGCGTCAACCCTGTTGAAGTCTCGGGCCTATAGCTCAGTTGGTTAGTAGCATCTGACTCATAATCAGAGGGTCCTTGGTTCAAGCCCAAGTGGGCCCACTCGTCTCAAACACAGGGAACAGATGAAATCCCGTCGGCATCGAAACCGGCGGGATTTTTTTGTTTATGGACTATGCACATCTCTTTTCCCCTCCAAATACGCTAAATTTGCCCTGCAAGACCGGCCTTGCGCCTTTTTGCAACCAATCATAAAAACGGCAAACGCAAGCGCTGCAAGACGCACATTGCGAACCGGCTTAACTGTGCAGTGTGCACTGAGAACTGTGAACTATGTCTGATGTTTTCGGAAAGGCCCTAATGGCCTACAATAAGGGCGAGAAAGACGCCACGATAACCGTCGAGAGCAACATTGCCGAGACCGACGAATGGTCACTCGCCGAGTTCTTCCACACGTGGGACGACATGGGCGACATCGAGCGCCACGCCCTCACAATGGCCACAGGCCGCACGCTCGACGTCGGCGCAGGCTCCGGCAGCCACACACTCTGGCTTCAGGAGAAAGGCATCCCCGTAGAGGCCCTCGACATCTCAGACGGGGCAGCCGAAGTGATGCGCTCCCGAGGCGTCAAGACGGTACACCTCTACGACTTCGCCTTCTTCAGAGCCGCCGAGCCATACGACACCATCCTCATGCTCATGAATGGAGCAGGCCTAGCGGGCACAATAGACGGCCTCGACGCGCTCCTCAAGAAAGCCAAGAGCCTTCTCGCCCCGGGCGGGCAAATACTCCTCGACTCGTCGGACCTCGTCTACCTCTATGAGGAGGAGGACGGCAGCTTCGCCATTCCGCTCGACGGGTATTACGGAGAGCTGCAATATACGTATGTCTTCAAGGGCGAACGTTCCGAGACATTCGGATGGGTGTTCGTGGACCAGGAGACGCTCCAGAACGCAGCCGAGCGCAATGGCCTTGATTTTGAAGTGGTATGCGAAGGCGACCACTACGATTACCTTGCCCGCCTCACGGCAAAAGAATAAGAACTTACTATGCACAACCTTACCCAAGCCGTTGTCTACGGCAAGAAACTTCAGATATTCGACCTTGGCAACGTCCTCTACAAAGTAGACGCACGCCGGACCATGGCGGCCCTCGAGGCTCTCGGCATGCCCCACATCGACGGCGCCATATCCAACAGTCATGCCGCCGGTGGACCTTTCGCCCTCTACTGCGACGGCAAGATATCCACAGCCGAGTTCCTCAACGGAGTGCGCGAAGCTTGCCGCATTCCCAAGGCCACGGACGACCAGATTCTCGAGGCATGGAATGCCATGCTCCTCGGTTTCCGCCGCGAGTCCATCCTTGCCGTGCGCGAAGCCAGCAAAGAGGGCAGCCTCGTGGTCCTGCTGAGCAACTGCAACGAGTACCACGCGCTCACGTGCCGCAACGAGTACCGCGACCTCTACCCCGACCACGGCTCCTTCGACTCCCTCTTCGACCACGTCTTCTTCTCGCAAGAGATAGGAATGAGCAAACCCGACCCGCGCACGTGGCAGCTTGTGCTAGATACCATGGGAGTCCGACCCTCCGACGCCGTTTTCTACGACGACTCCGAGATCAACATCAAGGCCGCAGAGGCCCTCGGCATCAAATCCGTCCTCTTCTCGCTCTAAGAATCACCTTCTTATAGCAAAACGCAAACAATCGCGACCACAACAAGAAGTGGCACCGCGAACAGAGAACTGCGAACCGTGAACTGTGAACTGAAAAACCTCCTCGCCCAGCGCATCCTAGTCCTCGACGGCGCCATGGGCTCTATGATACAGAAATACGGCCTCACGGAAAACGACTTCCGAGGCCAGCTCTTCGCCAGTCACCCGTGTCCACTCACGGGCGACAACGACATCTTGAGCCTCACGAGGCCCGACGTCATAAAGGAGATTCACCGTAAATATCTTGAGGCTGGGGCCGACATTATCGAGACCAACTCGTTCAACGCCACCACCATAAGCCAGGGGGACTACCAGATGGAGGCCCACGTCTACGACATCAACCTCGCCGCGGCACGCAACGCCCGTCAGGTGGCCGACGAGTTCTCCACACCCGACAAACCCCGTTTCGTGGCCGGATCAATGGGACCGACCAACAAGACGGCGTCCATGAGCCCCGACGTCAACGACCCAGGATACCGTGCCATAACCTTCGACCAGCTCGTGGAGGCCTACACCACTCAGGTACGTGGACTAATGGATGGCGGAGTGGACATATTCCTCGTAGAGACGATCTTCGACGGCCTCAACGCCAAGGCGGCGCTCTTCGCCATCGAGGCGGAAGTCAAGGCCCGAGGGCTGGACAAGTTCCCCGTAATGGTCTCAGCCACAGTGGCGGACAAAAGCGGCCGAATCCTCTCGGGTCAGACCATCGACGCCTTCCTATATTCCGTATCGCACATCGACCTCCTCACCTTCGGTCTCAACTGCTCGTTTGGAGCCGAGGAGATGATGCCATACCTAACCGAGATTGGCCGCAAGAGCCCGTTCTACGTCTCGGCATACCCCAATGCCGGACTGCCGAACCAGTTTGGCCAATATGACGAGACGCCCGAGATGATGGCCGACAAGGTCCAGGCATTCCTGGACGCCGGCACAGTCAACGTCATAGGCGGATGCTGCGGCACCACGCCCGAACACATAGCGGCCATAGTCCGCCGACTGGAGCAGCACTACAAGAAGCACGAGCCCGCTGATCCACAGCACCTCATGCGCCTCTCGGGCATCGACGGCGAGGTGGTGGACAAACAGGTAAAACCCTTCTACAAGATAGGCGAGCGCACCAACGTGGCGGGCAGCCGCAAGTTCCTCCGCCTCATCAATGAGAAGAAATATGACGAGGCGCTCGACATCGCCCGCGCCGAGGCCCAAGCCGGGGCCGACGTGATAGACGTCAACATGGACGACGCCATGCTGGATGCCGCCGCCGAGATGACCACCTTCCTCAACCTCATGGCCGCCGAGCCCGACGTGGCCCGCCTGCCTGTCATGATAGACTCATCGAAGTGGGAAGTCATCGAAGCCGGACTCAAGTGCCTACAAGGCAAGGCCATAGTCAACTCCATCTCACTGAAGAAAGGCGAGGAGGAGTTCCTTCGCGAAGCAGCAATAATCCAGAGCTACGGCGCAGCAGTTGTCGTCATGGCGTTCGACGAAGTAGGTCAGGCCACATGCTTCGAGCGCAGGACGGAGATTTGCGCCCGAGCCTACAAACTCCTCACTGAGAAGCTCAATTTCGAGCCCGCCGACATCATCTTCGACCCCAACGTGCTGGCCATAGCCACGGGACTTCCCGAGCACGACAATTATGCCGTGGACTTCATCAAGACGGTGGAGTGGATCAAAGCCAACCTCCCCTACGCCAAGATTTCGGGCGGCATAAGCAACCTCTCCTTCTCCTTCCGCGGCAATACGCACGTCCGCGAGAGCATGCACTCCGTCTTCCTCCACTACGCCGTGGCCAAGGGCATGGACATGGGTATCGTCAACCCGCAGGCCATGATTGCCTACGACGACATAGAGCCCGACCTCCGCGACAAGATTGAGGACCTCGTACTCAACCGCCGGCCCGACGCCACCGACATCATGCTCAGCGTGGCCGACCAATATAAGACAGGCGGAGCCAAGACAGCCGCCCCGGCCGAGACCGACGCATGGCGCTCCGAGCCCGTGGCCGAGCGACTGGCCTACGCCCTCCAGAAAGGCCTCACGGACCACCTCGAAGAGGACCTCCAAGAGGCCCTGACACTCTACCCCCGTGCGCTGGACATTATCGAGAAGCCACTTATGAACGGCATGAACCGCGTAGGCGAGCTCTTTGGCGCTGGCAAGATGTTCCTGCCCCAGGTGGTCAAGACAGCGCGAGTGATGAAACGCGCGGTGGAGATACTCCAACCAATTATTGAGCGAGAGAAACGCGCCGCGGGGCAGGAGGGCACGAGTGCTGGACGCGTCATCATGGCCACTGTCAAGGGCGACGTGCATGACATCGGAAAGAACATCGTATGCGTGGTCCTGGCATGCAACAACTTCGAGATTATCGACCTTGGCGTTATGGTCGAGACGGAAAAGATCGTCCAGGCCGCCATAGAGAAAAAAGCCGACGCCATTGGCCTAAGCGGGCTCATCACGCCTTCGCTAGACGAGATGATAGCCGTGGTCAAGGCACTCGAAGCCAAGGGGCTCAAGATACCCGTGATGATTGGCGGGGCCACGACATCGGCAGTTCACACGGCAGTCAAGATAGCGCCTTGCTACAGTGGGCCAGTCGTTTACGTCAAAGACGCATCGCAAAACGCCTACGTCCTCAACTGCATATTCTCGCACGACGAGCGGTTCCTTACCAACCTGAAAGCCGAGCAGGAACGCCTCCGCCAAGAAAATGCGGGCGCTCGCCCCGCAGATATGACCGACGCCGAGGCACGCCAGCACGCCCTCCGCACAGACTGGGCCGCTGTAAGCCTCACCGAACCTAAAGTCCCGGGCATAAACGTCTTAACAGACATACCGCTCGAACCGCTCTTCCCGCTCATCAACTGGCGCATGTTCTACCACGCCTGGAAGGTGGACGAGAAATCTGGCGAAGCCGCGAAGCTGCGGAAGGATGCGGAAACATACCTGCGCCGCCTTGTTGACGAGAAGCTCACCTCGGCCCATGCCGTGGTAGGTCTTCTGCCGGCCAATAATATAGGCGACGACGTGGTTGCCGTGTACGCCGACGAGAGTCGCACCACCGAGATGGCCCGCTACGCCTTCATGCGCCAGCACGCCCTTTCGGAGCGCGAAGGAGCCTGCCTCAGCCTGGCGGACTACGTGGCCCCCGCACCTTATGCCGACCACATAGGTTTCTTTGCCGCAACGACGGGCGTAGGCCTGCGCGAGCGCACGGACAAGATGCGCACCGAGGGCGACGACTACTCCGCCATAATGTTCCAGCTTCTGGCGGACCGCCTTGTCGAGGCCCTGTCGGAGTGGCTGCATTATAAGGTGCGCACCGAGATGTGGGGCTACGCGCCGGACGAGAAATTCGACGCAGCCGAGATGCTCCGCGGTCATTACCAGGGCATCCGCCCCGCCATTGGCTACCCGATATCTCCGGACCACTCGCACAAGACAACACTTTTCGAGATGATGAAGGTGTCGGACCGCATCCCGATGATACTCAACGAGACGCTGATGATGGAGCCGTCCTCGTCGGTCTGTGGTTTCTACTTCGCGCATCCGTTCTGCAGATACTTTTCAGTTAACAGCCTTTAATCAGCTCTCAGTTCTCAGTGCACAGTACACAGTTACCGGTTGTTTGAGACTTTGATTCCTTTTCTCAAACACTTATTGGACGGAAGACAAGGGGATTGACTGGATTGTCAGCATTGTCTGAAATTGCCGATATTGTCGATTATTGTCTGAATTGTCGATTATCGTCGGGGATTGTCGATAATTGCAGGCAAAGTAGAAGATAGTCGTTAAAAGAAGCAAAATGCGGATTGCAACGTTTTTTTAGGCTAAAAGCGTGTGTAAATCAATCAAAAGCACTAAATTCGCGGTCGATTATTATCCGGAAATGTGGACGGGTGATGTCGCGACGACACCCGGACTGGTGTGTGGGCCTGCGCTGTTGAAGTTGGACAAAAGGAGCGTAAAAGGCTCAGATGCAAACACATACGGTCACCCCGGCCACGAATTCAAATAATTATCTCTATTAATCCTTTCACACAACAAAGACTGTGGATACATTAAGTTACAAGACCGTGTCGGCCAACAAGGCCACCGTCGACAAGCAGTGGCTGCTCATCGACGCTACGGATCAAGTCCTCGGCCGCCTCGCCTCCAAGGTAGCGAAGGTGCTCCGTGGCAAGAACAAGCCCAACTTTACGCCCAACGTTGACTGCGGTGACAATGTCGTCGTCATCAACGCAGACAAAATCCGCCTCACTGGCAACAAGATTGAGGGCAAGGTCATCTATTCTTACTCTGGCTATCCTGGTGGTCGTCATGACAAGACCGCAGGCGAGATCCTCGCGAAGGACTCACGCAAGCTCATCGAGCACTCCGTCAAGGGTATGCTCCCTAAGAACCGCCTCGGCGCCAAGATCCTCCGCAACCTTTACGTCTACGCAGGCGCAGAGCATGATCAGGAGGCTCAGCAACCCAAAAAGATTGACCTTAACGAGATTTACTAATGGCAGAAGTTACAAACGCACTCGGCAGGCGTAAAGCTGCCGTTGCTCGTGTATACCTCACCGCAGGTAAGGGCGAGATCAAGATCAACAGCCGCGAGCTCGCGAACTACTTTCCCGATGAGAACCTCCAGTTCATCGTAAAGCAGCCCCTCGCAACCCTCGGCGTAACCGAGAACTACGACATCAAGGCTAACCTTGACGGTGGTGGCATCAAGGGTCAGGCAGAGGCTCTCCGTCTCGCTATCGCCCGTGCACTCGTCAAGATCAACGCAGAGGACAAGCCCGCCCTCAAGGCACAGGGCTTCATGACCCGCGATGCTCGTGTCGTAGAGCGTAAGAAGCCTGGTCAGCCCAAGGCACGCAAGAAGTTCCAGTTCAGCAAGCGTTAATACTTTTTCTCTTGCAGCTCTGGTCGCAGCCCTCCCTTTTGGGGAGTGTGCAGCGAAAAGTGAGTGTTTAGTATCTAAACTTGCGGGATGCTCTATAATAAAAGACGAGCCTACCCGCCGGTTGATGAAACAGAAGGTAAACAACCCAAACAAGACAAACCAATGTCAAGAACTAATTTCGATCAGCTTTTGGACGCAGGTGTCCACTTCGGCCACCTGAAGCGTAAGTGGAATCCCGCCATGAAGCCGTACATCTTCATGGAGAAGAACGGCATCCACATTCTCGATCTTCATAAAACTGTAGCCAAAGTTGACGAGGCCGCTGAGGCCCTCAAGCAGGTTGCTAAGTCCGGTCGCAAGGTGCTCTTCGTAGCCACCAAGAGGCAGGCCCGCGACATCGTCGCCGAGAAGGTTGGCGCTGTCGGCATGCCTTTCGTAGTAGAGCGCTGGCCGGGTGGTATGCTCACCAACTTCCCTACCATCCGCAAGACCGTCAAGAAGATGGGCTCACTCGACAAGCTCATCGCCGATCCCGTTTTCAACAGTCTTTCTAAGAGGGAGAGGCTCCAGATCAACCGTCAGCGCGAGAAGCTCAACAAGAACCTCGGTTCTATCGCCGACCTTAACCGCCTCCCGGCAGCTATGTTCGTCGTAGACGTAACCAAGGAGCACATCGCCATCAAGGAGGCTAACCGCCTCAGCATCCCCGTCTTCGCTATGGTCGACACCAACTCCGACCCCTCTAACGTAGATTACGTCATCCCCGCAAACGATGACGCTTCTAAGTCTATCGAGCTCATCCTCGACATCATGACCCAGGCTATCCGCGAGGGTCTCGAGGAGCGCAAGGCAGAGAAGCTCGACGATGTCGAGGCTGCAGAGGAGAAGAAGGCAGCTCCCAAGGGTGCACGCAAGGCTGGCGCTCGCAAGGGTGCCGACAAGGCTGAGGCCGCAGAGGCTGCTCCCGCAACTGAGGAGTAATGTTTTAGGAGTTCGTCCTTTAGCAACTCGTCTATAACCCAACAAGACGCCCGCGCCCAGGCCACGCTCAAAACGCGGCAAGCGTGGGCGTCTTTTCCTTTTCCCCACACAGAGACATAAGAAAGTTTTACCCTTAAAGCATATTGCACAAATATTATGGCAATCACAGCACAAGACGTCAAGAAGCTCCGCGACCTGACCAACGCAGGTATGATGGACTGCAAGAAGGCCCTCACCGAGGCTAACGGCGATTTCGATCGCGCACGCGACATTCTCCGTGAGCGTGGCCAGCTCGTAGCAGCTAAGCGCGCAGACCGTGAGGCAAAGGACGGCGTAGCTATCGCTAAGCTCTCCGCCGACGGCAAGCACGGCGCAGCTATCATCCTCAACGCCGAGACCGATTTCGTTGCCGAGAACGAGAAGTTCCTCACCCTCGCCAACGCTATCCTCGACCTCGCTTGCGAGGCTAAGCCCGCTGATCTCGAGGCCCTCAAGGCTCTCACACTCAACGGTCACACCGTAGCAGAGAACGTCAACGAGCTCACCGGCGTCATCGGCGAGAAGATTGACCTCTCCGCTTACCAGCAGATCGACGCAGAGTGCGTAGCAATGTACGTACACAACAAGAAGATCGCTGCCGTTGTCGGCTTCAACGAGGCTGTATCTGCAGAGGTTGGCAAGAAGATCGCTATGCAGATCGCAACCATGAGCCCTGTCGCTGTAGACAAGACCCAGGTTCCTCAGGAGACCATCGACCACGAGCTCGAGGTAGGCAAGGAGCAGGCACGCAATGAGGGCAAGCCCGAGAACATGATTGAGAAGATTGCCACCGGCCGTCTCAACAAGTTCTTCAAGGAGAGCACCCTCGTAGAGCAGGCATTCTTCGCTGGCGACGGCGACGAGAGCAAGCTCACCGTTGGCCAGTACCTCGCTACTGTATCCAAGAGCCTCAAGCCCGTCAGCATGATCCGTCTCGCCCTCGCCTAATCTACATTAGACGACCAGAGTAGTGTCTTTTATATAAGGCTTCGCCCCGCCGTGCTAAATTGTTTTAGCATGGCGGGGCTTTACAGTTTGTAGTTAACAGTGCACAGTTAACAGTTTGAGGGTTTGCGCAGCTGTAATTGATGTTGATATATTTTATTTAGGGTGTTTCTTGATGGGGGACAGACAAGGTTGTTTTTTCGATGGGGATAGACCGGGTTTGAGGGCGTTTCCCGATGGGGATAGACGGAGACTATTGTCTAAGTGCTTTATTTTTAGTTTATTTGCATCACGCATAAAAAACAAAGATTATGAAGAATATTTTTCAGCGCAGAATATATAAAGATATGCTCCGATGGAAAAGCGAAAGCAATGGGACGTCGGCGTTATTGATAGAGGGGGCAAGGCGCGTGGGCAAGTCCACGATAGTAGGAGAATTCGCACGGAAAGAGTACAAGACTTGTCTCATAATAGACTTCAACTTTGTCTCAGCAGAGATATTGTCCTATTTTGATAATCTCGACAACCTAGACATACTCTTCCTACGCTTGCAAAGCTATTATGATATACGTCTTATCGAACGGCAGTCTGTAATAGTCTTCGACGAAGTGCAACGATGTCCCAAGGCACGCCAAGCGATAAAATACCTCGTAGAGGACGGACGTTTTGATTATATCGAGACTGGCTCGCTGATTAGCATCCGACAGAACACCAAGGACATAACGATACCTAGCGAGGAGCATAGGCTGGAGCTTTTGCCACTCGATTACGAGGAGTTCCTTTGTGCCATTGGCAAATCGGATTCGTTCGACATTCTCCGCATGTTCTTTGATAAAAAGCTTGCGTTTGGCCAAGCAGCTCACCGCAAGAACATGTATGACTTGAGGCTCTACATGCTTGTCGGCGGGATGCCACAAGCCGTCCAGAAATACATAGACACCAATAACTTGCAGGAGGTTGACAACGTCAAGCGCGAGATACTCCAACTGTATGCCGACGACTTGCTCAAGACGGACCCCAAGCAACGTCTTTCGCGCCTGTTTCTTGCCATACCGAGTCAACTGAGTGGAAACGAATCGCGGTACATGCCATCAACAGTAATAGACGGACTGACGCCGTCGGCTCTTGCCGAACTGCTTCAGCAGCTTGAAGACAGCAAGACTGTCTATATGGCATATCATGCTAACGATCCTAACGTAGGGCTTTCATTATCAGCCGACTTCCGTCGCTTCAAAATATTCCTGTGCGACACAGGACTTTTCGTGACTCTTGCATTTTGGGACAAGTCGTATACGGAAAATGAAATTTATAAGAAACTACTGTCGGACAAGCTACCAGTAAATCTCGGTTATCTTTTCGAGAACATCGTCGCGCAGATGTTCAGAGCACATGGTGACCGACTTTTCTATTATACCTTCGCAAAGGATGCAAAGCACAACTACGAAATAGACTTTCTGCTGTCACGTTCGTCTAAGCTGATACCTATCGAGGTTAAGTCTTCGGCCTATAAGCTTCATAACTCGCTGGACGCCTTCGCGAGGAAATACTCGAGTCGGGTGGGGCAGACTTACATACTGCACACGCAGGACTTACGGGTTGAGGAGAGCGTGGTAGGCATACCTGTTTACTTGGCGCCATTCGTTTAGCGTAAGGTCATCTTGTAGAGGAGGTAGAGTTAAGCGGAGCCATAAATAGAATAATATTCTAAACTTTCGGCTTGTTGCCGTACGTAATCAGAAAAAGGCACTATTATTCCAATCCCCCTTTTTGCCTAACTTTGCAGCCGTAAAGATTTATATTCGCAAAAGAACTAAAATATACTCCATCATAATGCCATCCGTAGCCGAAATACTCCGAGGCCGAAAAGAGGCCGGATTCTCGATTGAGGTACTCCCGCCTGTCAAGGGCAAAGGCACAGCCAAGCTTATGGCCGACATCGAGAAACTGAGCCAGTTCAACCCGCTCTTCGTCAACATCACCGTACACCATTCCGAGCCCGTCTACCTCCCCGCCGAGGGCGACACGCTGCGCAAAACCTTCGTACGCAAACGCCCGGGCACAGTGGCAGTGGCCGCCGCCATCCAGCACAAGTTCGGCATCCCTACCGTACCGCATATCATCTGTCAGGGTTTCACTCCCGAGGAGACCGAGTATAGCCTTATCGACCTCAATTTCCTTGGCATACACGACCTTTTCCTGCTCCGAGGCGACAACGACAAGGAGACCGTGGTGCCCCGCGAGCTCTCGCATAAGCACGCCACGGACCTCATAGAGCAGGTCAACAACTTCAACCGCGGAATATCGGTGGACGGGCAGCCCATCGACAGGCCCGAAGTGCCGTTCACCTTCGGCGTGGCGGGCTACCCCGAGAAGCATGCCGAAGCACCCAATATGCAGAGCGACCTCGATTGGCTCAAGCGCAAGGTGGACCTTGGCGCCGAGTACGTCATCACTCAGCTCTTCTACAACAACGAGCACTTCTACCGTTTCCGCGACGCGGCGGCGGCGCAAGGCGTCTTCGTGCCCATAATCCCGGGCCTCAAGCCCATCAGTCGCAAGACTCAGCTGAGCATCCTGCCGCGCGTATTCTCGACCGAGATCCCCGCCGAGCTCGTTGAGAAGATTAACGCCGCAACCGACGAGGACGTAAAGGCCGTTGGCCGAGACCACCTCTTGGCGCAAGCTCAGGACCTCAAGGCTCATGGCGTTCCTTGTGTGCACTTCTACACCCTCGGGGCTGTGGACACCGTATGCTCCGTGGCGCGAGAGCTGTATAAATAAGGTCTCGGCATAAATATTTGTGAATTGCAGCTCCGTTTGTTTTGTGGTTACAGATATTCTGTTTAACTTTGAACGTTGAGTTAAAACAAAAAGAACTTACACGTATATAATGATTCGTTTCGGTATCCATCACGCAGCAGCGCATCATCACCACCATCATCACGGAATGATGGAGGGGCAGCTCTCGTAGGTGGATAAAAGGCGGAGACGTGACAGGCCGCCAAGCCAACGAAAAGACAGATATAAAAGGCTCGCCCCGCATATGCGCAGGGCGAGCCTTTTTTGTTCTACTCAGCATACGGACAAGACAAAGAACAAAACCAAGAAATACAAAAAAAACACAACGATAAGATGTTACGTATCGCCGTTCAGACCAAGGGCCGCCTCTACGAGGAGACCATGACAATGCTCTCCGAGAGCAGCATCAAGATTGAGCAGAGCAAGCGCACGCTGCTCATCCCCGCCAAGAACTTCCCCGTCGAGATTCTCTTCCTCCGCGACGACGACATCCCGCAGGCCGTGGCCAGTGGCACGGCGGACGTGGGCATCGTTGGCGAGAACGAGTATGAGGAGCGCCAGGAGGATGCGGAGATAATCCGCCGCCTGGACTTCAGCAAGTGCCGCCTCTCGCTCGCCATCCCCAAAGCCATGGAGCCCGACTTCAAGGCACAGGGCCTCAAATGGTTCGACGGCAAGAAGATAGCGACCTCGTACCCCGGCATCCTCAAGCGTTTCCTTGAGAAGAACAACCTCAAGGCCGAGGTGCACGTCATTACCGGCTCGGTGGAGATTGCCCCGGGCATTGGCCTTGCGGACTCTATTTTCGACATCGTAAGCTCGGGCTCGACACTTGTATCGAACAACCTCGTAGAGGTAGAGGTCGTAATGAAGAGCGAGGCAGTACTGATTGGCAACAAGTCACTTACGGAGGAGAAGAAAGCTATACTTAACGAGCTTCTTTTCCGCTTCGACTCCTATAAGAACGCCGAGGGCAAGAAATACATCGTACTCAACGTCAAGTCCGACAAGATTGCCGCCGTATGCGACCTCCTGCCGGGCCTCAAGGCGCCAACTATCACCAAGCTCGAGACAGAGGGCTGGAGCTCAGTGGCTTCGGTTATTGAGGAGAAGCATTTCTGGGAAGTAATTGGCAAACTTAAGCAACTCGGCGCGGAGGGCATCCTCGTAATGCCTATCGAGAAGATGATACTGTAGGAATTATGGAGATAGTAAGATACCCCGACAAGGCGCGGTGGGAGGAGATACTCCGCCGCCCACATTTCGATAATTCGAGCCTCCAGGCCACCGTGGCGGGAGTGCTGGACGACGTACACCAGCGAGGCGACGCGGCCATACGCGAGTATGAAGCCAAGTTCGACCACGTGGAGCTTACGGACCTCCTGGTCTCCGAAAAGGAGTTCGACGAGGCAGAGAAAGCCGTGGACCCGGATCTCAGACATGCCATACTCACCGCCGCCAAGAACATCGGCGCATTCCATTCGGCGCAAGACCAGCCGCTGCCGAACGTCGAGACCATGGACGGCGTACGCTGTTGGCAAAAAGCGGTGCCCATTGACCGCGTAGGCCTCTACGTTCCTGGAGGCACGGCTCCACTTTTCTCGACGGTACTGATGCTGGCCCTTCCCGCGCAGATTGCCGGATGCCCCGAGATAGTCATGTGCACACCTCCGCGTAAGGATGGCACGGTGAACCCAGTGGTGGCATATGCGGCCAAAGTGGCGGGCGTATCGAAGCTCTTCAAGATTGGCGGCGTACAGGCCATTGGCGCAATGGCTTACGGCACAGAGAGCGTACCCCGAGTATATAAGATTTTCGGGCCTGGCAACCAGTTTGTCACGTGTGCCAAGCAGATGGTATCCCTTGGTCAAGTGGCCATAGACATGCCCGCCGGACCGAGCGAGGTGGAGGTTATAGCCGACGAGACAGCCAACCCGCGCTTTGTGGCGGCCGACCTGCTGAGTCAAGCGGAGCACGGCGCCGACAGTCAGGCACTTCTCATAACCTCTTGCCCCGACCTTGCCGAGCAAGTAAACGCTGAAGTGGAGCGGCAGCTGGACGAGCTTAGTCGTCGTGAGCTAACGGCCAAGAGCCTATCGCACAGCAAGATTATCGTGGTACGGGACTTCGACGACGTGGTGGACCTAACCAACGAATACGCCCCCGAGCACCTCATAATCCAGACCGAGAGCCCGCGCGAGTTTGCGGATAAGATTCGCAATGCCGGCTCAATCTTCCTCGGCCACTTCACGCCCGAGAGCGCAGGCGACTACGCCAGCGGCACGAACCACACGCTGCCCACAAGCGGCTATGCACATGCATACAGCGGCGTCAACCTGGACAGCTTCCGCAAGAAGATGACTTACCAGGAGATAACGGAGCGCGGCGTCATGAACATCGCCCAGACGGTCGAGATTATGGCGCACAACGAGGAGCTTACGGCACACGAGGCTGCCATGCGCTTCCGTCGCGAGGCTGTGGAGAAGAAGCTGGGCCTGTAAGGGCATCAGGGAACTGTCTGATATTATTTGTAGAAAGAGATGAAACAATTCGACCTCACGGCTCTCGTGCGCCCCAACATCATGCGGCTCGAACCCTATTCCTGCGCCCGCAGCGAATTTAAGGGAGAGGCGCGCGTGTTTCTGGACGCCAACGAGAACCCCTATGGCGAACCATATAACCGTTACCCCGACCCGTTGCAGACGGAGGTGAAGGCCAAGATAGCGACCATCAAAGGAGTACGCCCGACACAGATAATGCTGGGCAACGGATCCGACGAGCCTATCGACCTCATCTACCGAATCTTCTGCCGTCCGGGCGTGGACAACGTCGTGGCAATTGAGCCCAGCTATGGCATGTATCGCGTAGCGGCGGATACCAACGACATTGAGTACCGCACTGCACTCCTTTCGGAGAATTACCAACTCTCGGCCGACGCCCTGCTTGCCAAGGCCGACGCAAACACAAAAGTGGCATGGCTATGCTCGCCGAACAACCCCACGGGCAATATCCTCAACCGCGACGAGGTGCGCAAAGTCATTGAGAACTTCGGCGGCATAGTGGTTGTTGACGAGGCGTATATCGACTTCGCCAGTGAAGGTAGTTGGCTAAGTGAGCTCGACAGACATCCGCAACTCATTGTACTCCAGACGTTCAGCAAGGCGTGGGGATTGGCAGGAGTGCGTTGTGGCATGGCATTCGCCTCGGAGGATATTATAGCCATCTTCAACAAGGTAAAATATCCCTACAACATAAACATCCTGACACAGCAGAAGGTGAGCCAGGCACTGGACGACGTGGCCCGCAAAGACAGAGAGGTGAGCATCCTACTGGCCGAGCGCGCCAAGCTTATCGCCGAGTTCTCCAAACTCCCGATAGTACGCCACATCTACCCGACGGACGCGAACTTCATCCTCGTAAAAGTGGACGACGCCACGGCAACGTACAACGCTCTCCTCGCCAAAGGCATCGTAACGCGCAACCGCAACAAGGTGACGCTTTGCGCCGGCTGCCTCCGCATTACGGTGGGGACGCCCGAGGAGAACAAAGAACTTATTGACCAGTTAGCAAGTAACAAGTAACAGTTGCCGGGGAAGTTCTCGACAATTGAGATAGGAGAGCCCGCATTATATTTTGTGAGGTTGGAGCAAGTAGAAGCTGCTTAATTTTTCCGCCCCCCCCGGGCTGAAGCCCTGGGCTAAACGTACCACGCCCCCTGCTACGCTTCACACGATTCTAAGCTGCGCTAAGAATTCGTAGTAACCGGGGGCTTCGACACCCCGTCAACCGAAATTTCAAGGCTATACTTGTAAAACAGGCAGCCTCAGAGAATAACATTAATTGCGCACTGAAAACTGAAGAAATGCGATTATTATTCATAGACCGCGACGGCACCCTGATTAAGGAGCCGCCCACAGAGGAGATACGCAGCCTCGGGGACATCGAGTTTGTACCCGGAGCCATACGCTGCCTTAGTTTTCTCCGCCGACATACGGACTTCACATTTGCGCTGGTGTCCAACCAAGATGGTTTGGGCACGGAAGCATACCCCGAAGAGGTGTTCCGCCCGCTGCATAACTTCATAATGAAGACTTATGCCGACCAGGGTGTCACTTTCGATGCGCAATATATTGATTGCCATAGTCCTAAGGATCATCATCCCAACCGCAAGCCAGGCACGGGGATGCTAACCGAATATATTGAGGGAGCCAAGGATGGCAAAGTAGACTTGGAGAATAGCTACGTCATAGGCGACCGCGAGACGGACGCTCAACTGGCACGCAACCTCGGATGCCGAGCCGTAATCCTTGCCAACCCCGCCATCACGAGTTCGGACCCCGACAACAGTTTCTCAGCCCGCCCGGGCGAGAGCGACGACAAGATAATCTACGTAAACTCGTGGGACGAGGCGGCCGAGATTATCTACGGCGGCAGGCGCATTGGCGAAGTACGCCGCACAACCAAGGAGACGGATATCTACGTTCGCCTAGACCTCGACGGCACAGGCAAATGCGACATATCGACGGGCCTCGGGTTCTTCGACCATATGCTTGAACAGATAGGCAAGCACTCGTCTTCGGACCTCACGGTAAAGGTGAAAGGCGACCTCAACGTTGATGAGCATCATACGATAGAGGACACGGCACTGGCATTGGGCGAGGCTATCCGCAAGGCATTGGGCGACAAGCGCGGCATTGGGCGATATGGCTTTTGCCTGCCAATGGACGATTGCCTGTGCCAAGTGGCAATAGACTTCGGAGGCCGCCCATGGTTGGTTTTCGACGCCGAGTTCAAGCGCGAGAAGATTGGCGAGATGCCTACGGAGATGTTCCTCCACTTCTTCAAGAGCCTGTCGGATGCCGCCATGATGAACCTCAACATCAAAGCCGAGGGTCAGAATGAGCACCATAAGATAGAGGGGATCTTCAAAGCCCTTGCCCGCTCAATCAAGATGGCCAAGGCCCGCGACATTGAGAACTTCCAGCTGCCTAGCACTAAAGGGGCGCTCTGAGCAGTTCACAGTTTGCGTCAGTTCCCAGTGCGAATTCTCTGTTTTTCACAGATACTGTCGGCTTTTCTGTGCTCAATGTACATTTTGGGGTAATTTATTTTTCAAACAGTTGATTACAAGATATAAAGAATTAGTTTCGACTAGTGACGAGTTGCGTCGCCTTGCCGATGCGGGAGAGGTTACGGAACCTTTCGACGCCATACGTGCGGACTACCAGACTCGCGGACGCGGACAGGTGGGCAACGGATGGGAGAGCGAGGACGGAAAGAACCTCCTTATCTCGGTCTATGCCCGTCCGCAAGGTGTTGACGTGTCGCGGCAGTTTATTGTCTCGATGGCGGTATCGTTGGCAGTGGCCGAGACTATTGGGCCGTGTTTGCCCAGGGAAGAACGCAAGGGACTGAAAATCAAGTGGCCCAACGACATATATTGCGGAGACGGCAAGATGTGCGGCATATTGTGTGAAAATCGCTTGGGGGGCCACTCAATATTCGACACCATTATCGGCGTAGGGCTGAACGTCAATCAGGAGGTCTTCACTTCAAATGCGCCCAACCCAATATCTATCAAGCAGATCATGGGAGCGGACATCGATATAGACGCACTCGCCGAGAGTCTCATCCTCAACCTACGCATTCGCCTGGCGCAAGTGGACGAGGGCGATGACGCAACCATCATGCGCGACTACTGGGCAATGACGTATCGCGCCGACGGCGACCTACACACCTTTGCGGATGCAAACGGACGCTTCGAAGCCCGCATAACGGCCATAGCTCCCGACGGACACATGACGCTCACCACCGACGGCGGAGAGCGACGGACATACACCTTCAAGGAAGTTGAGCACGTAATCCGCCTACGGGACAACCGCGAGGTGACGCCCAACCTCTGAATAAAACCGCGCTAACGGTCTGCGTGCGAAAGAAATCATTATCTTTGCGTGCTTTGCTCCGCTCGAAGAGGTGGCGCAAGGCACGCAAAACTCTTTAAAGCCCCTTTTTTACCACAAAAACATCCCCATGGCTAAGACATTCCTCGTCATACTCATAATCGTGGCTGCCAGCATGGCACTGCTCGCCATCAATATCTTGCTGCGGAAAGACGGCTCGTTCCGTTCGGAGGACGTAGGCGCAAGCAAAGCCATGCGCGAGCGCGGCATCCACTGCACACGCACGCAGGACAAATTGGCGCAAAAAGACCACTCCTCCATCAAAGACATGATGGAATAGGGAGGCGCACTAAGGCATAAAGCTCCCATACACACCACACACTCAGTTTCTTACGTCGAAATGAGCGCAAAGAACACAGCCAAACAAACCCAACCGGCACCCGCGGGCGACTCTTTCATCGAAAAGCACGCCGACGCCCTAGCTATCTGCATAATGGTCCTCACGGCCATCATGGCCCTCCTGCTTTTCAACGTCAGGATGAACGAGGGAGGCGACGACAGCACGTATATCTGCAAGGCGGCCGACTTCCTGGAGAGCGGCAAATATCCTAACTTTCAAGGGCCGCTCTACCCCATTTTCCTCTCGCTCTTCATCTGGCTCAGCGGCGGCATTAAGCTTATAGTCCTCAAGGCCACGAGTTACGTGCTGATCCTTGCCGGACAGGCGCTTATGTGGTTCTCGCTGCGTAGAGTCGTAAGTCGTGCCTTGTTGCTCGGTGTGATGTTGCTCATGGCCCTCAACCTGTGGTTTGTGCAATATGGCAGCCTTACATACTCCGAGCCGCTGTTCTTGGTTGTGGTATGGGGATTTGTCTTTACCTTGCTAAGGTTGGATGCCTTGGCGGACGAGGATGGTTGGAAGAAAATTGCGCTTTGGGCGGGCGTGGCAGCTTTTGTGGTCGTGCTGGCATTCCTGGTTCGCACGGTGGGCTTGGGTCTTGGCCTTGCCGGAATAGTGTTTCTGCTGGCACGAAGGGCATGGCGCAAGGCGTTGGCACTCGTGGGTGGTATCGCGGTATTCCTACTCATCTGGACGGGAGTGAAGGCCGTGGCGTGGCCAAATCTCAAGGCGGACACGCATCAGTTGCAGACGCTCTTGCAGGTTGACCCATACGACGCGGCTAATGGGCTTGAGACACCCAAGGGATACGTAAAGAGATTTATCGGGAACTCGGACCTTTACCTCTCGAAGCACTACGTCAAGATGTTGGGTTTCCGCGACGTAAGCAGCCGCGAGACGAACAGGGCAGCGTCGGTAGTGCTCTACGCACTCTTTTTGTGGGGAGCTTATGCGGCATTCAGCAAGCAGGAGAGGGGCGTGATGCTGGTGGCCACGGTAACGGCCGTCATGCTGGGCGCGACATTCTTCTCGTTGCAAGTCCTTTGGGACCAATATAGACTGATATTGCCCTTCGTGGGCATGATGCACATCGTGATATTATACTCACTTGCCGACCTTGTTCGCCGTTTGGCGGGGGATAAGACGCGGGTAGTGATGGGCATAGCGGTGGGCATATGCTCGTTACTTCTTTTCAGCAAAGAGGCTAAGACGGTAGACTTCAAGACATTGCGCAAAAACCTGACCACCGACCCGCTCTACGGATATACGCCCGACTGGTATAACTACCTGTCGCTCTGCCAAGAGATAGGCAAGCGGATGCCCGAGGAGACGGTATATGTGGCGGCACGCAAACCCGACATGGCGCGCATCTACTCGGGCGGCAAACGCTTCTACGGCATATACAACATACCGAGCGACGACCCCGACGTTCTCGTAGAGACATTGCGCAAGAACGGCGTGACGCACATGATAGTAGGCAGCCTCCGCCGCGACCCCGCACAGGCCGGCCTCGGGGTCATCAACACCATCCACAGATACCTCCACAGGATACTGCAGAAATATCCGAGATTCGTGGAACTCTACGCACAGTCGGGTCGCGACGACGATGAGCCCGCGCAACTCGTAACCCTCAACTACGAAATGGCGACAGCGGAATACGCATCGCCCACCTACCAGCCCGAGACAGAAGAATGAATTCCGAAATTAAAGAATACTTCTCCCGAGTAGCACCGACGTGGCGCAAATACCGCTCCGCCAGGGCATACTATTGGAACCAGATAACAAAATTCATCGGCTTCTATATGAACCCCGAGCAGTCCGTCATAGAAATTGGCTGCGCCACGGGCGAGACGATAGACCAGGTGCCGGGCCGACGCAAAGTGGGCATAGACTTCTGCCCCGAGCTCATAGCCCAAGCACGTGAGGCCCATCCGAACGTGGAGTTCCACGTCATGGAGGCCGAGAATATAACCCTCGCGGAGAAGTTCGACGTAGTCATCCTATCCAACCTCACGGGGTACTTGGACGACATAGAGCTAGTGCTGGATCAAGTGGCCAAGCTGTGCCACCGCCAGACGCGAGTAATCATAACGAGCTACAACCGCCTGTGGGAGCCGTTGATCAGCTTTGCCGAGTTCATCGGCATCAAGCGCAAAGGGCCGGAGCAGAATTGGCTCTCGAAAGACGACATGCGCAACCTGCTCTCGCTCACGGGATTCGAGACATACCGGACGAACAGTTGTATGCTCGTGCCGTTCAACATACCCCTCGTAGCGCCCTTCTTCAACCGCATAGTCTCGCACTTGCCACTGATGGGCGCGTTGTCGCTCAACGACTACATTTTTGCCCGCCCGATGCCCGAAGACATCCACGCCTCGGACGAATGGAAGACACGCTACTCAGTGAGTGTAGTCATACCGGCACGCAACGAGAGCGGCAACATACGCGCGGCCGTAGAGCGAGTGCCGGACATGGGCAGCCATACGGAGATAATCTTCGTAGAAGGCAACTCGACGGACGACACGTGGGCGGAGATTGGCCGAGTTTGTGAGGAATACAAAGGCAAGAGGGACATAAAGATGGTCCAGCAAGACGGCCGAGGCAAAGGCGACGCCGTACGCAAAGGATACTCCATTGCCACGGGCGACATCCTCATGATACTCGACGCCGACCTTACCGTACCGCCAGAGGACTTGCCAAAGTTCTACCGCGCCATAGCTACGGGCAAGGGCGAGTTCGTAAACGGCGTGCGCCTTGTCTACCCGATGGAAAAGGGCTCAATGCGGACGCTGAACACCATGGGCAACCACTTTTTCAGTTCGCTCTTCTCGTGGATACTCGAGACGCCAATCAAGGACACGCTCTGCGGCACCAAGGTGATGTTCCGCCAAGACTACTTGCGCCTGGCGGCAGGGCGATCGTTCTTTGGAGACTTCGACCCCTTTGGGGACTTCGATTTGCTCTTTGGAGCGTATAAGCTCAATCTCCGCATAGTGGACCTGCCCATCCGATATAAGGAGCGCAAATATGGGACCACTAACATCTCGCGTTTCCGTCATGGACTGTTGTTGCTCAAGATGAGCGCCTTCGCAGCCATGAAGATTCGTTTCCGATAGAAAAAATAAAACCTTAAAGCTCAGTATTTTGAAGAGGGCTATTTTCCCGGGGTCGTTCGATCCCTTTACAGTGGGACACGAAAGCATAGTGCTCCGCGGTCTCGAGATTTTCGACGAGATTGTGGTGGCCGTGGGAGTTAATTCCGAAAAGCGGTGCATGTTCTCGGTAGAGAGGCGCGTGGAGTTTATCAAGACGGTATTTGCCGAGCGTCCGGAGGTTACCGTTACGACATACGAAGGCCTCACCGTAGACTTTGCCAAGAAAGTGGGATGCAGCCACATACTCCGCGGACTGCGCACGTCGGCTGACTTTGAGTTTGAGCGCGCCATAGCCCAGGTGAACCGGCAGATGACGGGCATCGACACGGCCTTCCTGCTGACGACACCCGAGCACACGCCCATCAACAGCACCATCGTGCGCGACATTCTCCGCCATGGTGGCGACGCATCGCTCTTCCTGCCCGAGCGCATAAGGACAATGGTCAAATGGTAAGACTGGCAGACATACAGCGCCGAGCCCTGGCATCGCTGATTATCATGCTCGCCATGATTATTGGCGGTGGCAGCGAGAGTTTTGCTAAGATAGTGACGGTCAGTGGCAAAGCGCCGAGTTACGCAGGCATTGTGCTCGTCATGCGTGCGCAGCGGGACGCCGTGTCGCGAATGACGTACGACCTGTCGTCCGCAAGGGTGGCGGCCGACGGCACGTTCACCTTCGAGGCGGACATAGACGAAGTGACATTCGCCACCATCGACCTGAGTTTCTACGAAGCGTATATCTACCTTGAGCCCGGCGCGAAATATGAAGTGACCCTGCCGCGCCACAAACTGCGCCCCGACGCCGACCGCTTCAACCCCTTCTATCAGCCCAAGGGCATCAACCTTGCCCTCAAATCGGCATCGAGCGACCTCAACCAGTCCATCCGCAAATTCGACGAAGCCTTTGCGCACCTCTACTACCCCAATGCCGTACGCATAGTGCGCAAGCATGACAAGGCATTGGCCGACAATGTCATAGCGCAGCTCGACTCGGCTCAGCACGCCATAGGATGCCGCAAAGCCTACTTTGCCCAGCACGCCAACTACCGCAAGGCCGAAGTCTATACCACGCCCCGAGTACTTAGCCCGCGGACCGTGCTCCGCAAATACTTCGCAGGTCAGCCCGTAGCGTTCAACGTTCCAGCCTATTGGAACGTGATAAACATACTCAGCCCAGACGTTATTCACGAGAACCCGAACCGCGCCATCAGCAAGAAGCTGGAGGCACTCGCCGCGAAAGGTGGAGCGGAAACGGCCACTCAGATAGACGCCATCCTGGCAACAGACACCCTTCTGCGCGGCAATCAGTCGCTCCGCGAGTTGCTCATCCTCAAGAATATACGCGACGACTACTACAGTCATAAGATACCGGATGGCAGGGCCGACACGCTCCTGGCCACCGTGGCGCGGGATTTCAAGAACAAGCACGTACGCCTCATGGCGGCCAACATCTACGCCATGAAGAACAAACTGAAGCCCGGCCTCCCCGCCCCCGAATTCAACCTTGTGGACAACAAGGACAACGACGTCAACCTGGAGACCTTCCGAGGCAAATTTCTCTACCTCTGCTTTATGCACTCCGAGAATTACGAGTGCATGAAGGCTTTGCCTGTTTTGGACAACATAGCCAACGTACACCGCAACGACCTCTCGGTTCTCTGCGTCTTCACCGACGACGAGTCCGACGCCCTCTACGCCAAGCTGGCCAAGCAGACGCACAACTGGCGAGCCATATCGTGGATTACGAGCCAACGAATCCTCTCGGACTACGAAGTGCGCGGCCTGCCGACCTACTACCTCATAGACCCCGACGGCTGCATATCCATAGCCCAAGCACCTGGCCCATCGGAGAATGTAGGTCCCGCAATTGCCGAGAGCATCAGGCAATATAAGATCGTGACGCTCCGCGGACGCAAAGAGGTGCCCAGGACTATTTATGACCTGGCCAAATAGTTAACAATTAACAGTTAGCAGTCGCGGGTGTCCCTCCGGAGTAACTGGCGACAAACATTTTGAAGACAATATTCAACAATAAAATAAAGCAATAGGCAGCAGCAAGAGACAGCGACTGTGAACTGTGCTTTGAGCACTGATAACTGACAGAAACTGCTAACTGCTAACCGTTAACCGTGAAAAGCGTGATTAGCAAGAGACTGAAGCTCCACGAGGCGGCACTTGTGGACCGCACAGAGATCCTGGTGCGATTTAGCGAAGTGGACATGATGAAAGTGGCGTGGCACGGCAGTTACGTGGCGTACCTCGAAGACGGGCGTGAGCACTTTGGGATCACGTACGCCGGCATTGGCTATGCGGACTACTTCCGCACGGGGTACGTGGCGCCAGTGGTCAACCTCACGATAGACTATAAGCAGAGCCTCAAATGTGGCGACGTGGCGATTGTCGAGACGCGATACATCTACTCCGAAGGGGCCAAGCTCATATTGGAGTACGTAATCTTCCGCAAGAGCGACATGGCAGTTATGGCCACGGCGCAGACCACGCAGGTCTTCACCACAGCCGACGGCGAAGTGCAGTACGCCGCCCCCGACTTCTTCGTAGAGTGGAAAAAGCGTTGGCTGAATAAGTAGGGCGACCTAAATTAACAGGCTGATGCAAAGCACGATACTCCTTGCGCTGACCCTCGTAATAGTAGTTGCGGGAGTAGTCATATTCATCTATGGGGCCGTCAATATCCGGAGCGGCATCCTCTCTCGGGCCGTGTGCCGACTGCCCAAAGACAGAAGTGTTTTGCCATTCCACATACCAGACGACCAGAAGATATTGCTGACGTTCGACGACGGGCCAGACCCCGACATCACACCGCGCGTTCTGGACATACTGGACCGATACAACCATCGGGCTATATTCTTCGTCATAGGCTCGAAGGCCGAGAAGCATCCCGACATCATACGCGAGATAGCCAGCCGAGGGCATATCATTGGCAATCATACATATTACCACTCACCGTGGAACAACTTCCTCGGAGCGCGGCATCTCGAAAGCGAGATACGCCGCACGGACGAGACTGTGTTCCGCGCCATTGGAGTGCGCCCGACGCTTTTCCGTCCGCCCCTGGGCATATCGGCCCACTTCCTGCGCTCGCTCATGAAACGCACGGGACATACCGTAGTGGGGTGGGACGTACGCTCGCTGGACACACGAGGCGAAAAGGTGGACGTGATACGCCGCCGCATACAGAGGCACATCACCGAAGGGAGCATAGTCCTCCTGCACGACCGACTGGAGACGGCTCCCGCCCTTGCGGAATCGACGCTCATGATGAACGTCCCCACTGGGGAGAAATAAATATCACGGCTAAACCCAATAAAGCCGCAAGTTTTCCGTATATTTGATAAGTCGGACTCACGAGACAGCGACGCCCGACCCATAAATATACTCGGACAGACACCATGCGCGCCTCCATAATCTCGCTCCTTTCGACCATCGCAATAGCCACAGCCCCCGCGGCCCTGGCCTCCGAAACCATTGCAACAAACGCAGCTGCTCCCGACAGCATAGTAACTCGCGACGCACAGGGCACGGTAACCTCGCGCTCGGTATTCGCCACAAGCAACGGCATCCGCGAAGAGCATCGCATGACCGACACCAAATACGGGCAGAAAATCCGAACGGCATACAACAGTCGAGGACTCGCAACATCCGAAACCACACTTACTTACAACAGCGAACTCGGCATATGGACCATTGCCGAGCGGACAGACATGACGTATGACGTAGCAGGCCTCTGCGTACAGAAAACGACACACACCGCCGACGGCACGCACCTAAGGACTCACTATGCCTACGACGCCGACGGACGACTGCTATCCGAGGTCAGCGAAGCCTGGGACGCCACGGACGGCGAATGGGACCCGCAGAAGAAATATGAGTATGCATACACATACGACCGGACGGACTTCTGCCTCCGAGGCTACGCCCTCCGCAGCCACTATTTTTGGGCTAACGACGAACAAGGATGGCAACGCCAGGCCGACCGCGAGAGCTACGACTACAATTGCAGCGGACAGATGACATCGCGTTGCCGAGAGGACAACTATTCGGACAAGGCGACATGCACGCACTACGAATATGACAGCGAAGGCCGCCTGACCACAGCAAAGACAGGGCACTACGGAAATAACTCATTGCACAAGGGAGAGGTTGAGACATATACATACGACGCAGCCGGCCGCACAACGGCAGTGAAAGTCACCGACAGCGACGGCGCATTAATCTCAACCACAACATATTACTACTCCACCCGGGCGCAAGCCCAGAAGGCCACGAAGGCAAAGAGACTCGACCATGCCGACGTCCTGGACACAGAAGGGAACATATTGCGCCGCCGAAGTTTCAATACCGACGAGTCGGGCCGCCCACTTGGCATCTCATATAGCAACCACATTGGGGACAACGTCTGGGACAACGTAAAGCAAGAGACGTTCTCCGCAGGACCGGACGGGACGCGCAGGTATGAGAATGAGGTAATCTTCGTAGGCGGATGCGAGCTTGACCCGGCGCAAATAACAGAATATGTGTTGGATGAGCACGGGCGGCGCGTCATGGGCGAGGTTTACCGAGTTGACTATAACCAGAGCAGTGGCGACACGTTGGTTAAGATCGACGCACTGCAATACCTAAACACATACGACGCCGAGGGGCGGATGTCGTCTTACGTGCAGCTTTCCACATCCGCAGGGCTCACGGACTCAGTAAGTTACGCATATGACGTAGTGAACCGCTATGCGTCTCCAGTGGCGAAGTCGGACAGCACGTCGGGCAATTTCATAGGACGGATATGGATGCGCCTGTCGGGGCTATTCGGGTCGCGGCGCAGTGGCGTGGATTCCGCGGCTGTGGCAGAGGCTGTGGCTGACTCACTCACGGCGGGGGGCGATAACTCCATGGTGGAGAGGGTGCATTATGTCCGCAATGGTGGGCAATGGACGCCGTCGGAACGCAGCGTGGGCGAGTTTGACGAAGATGGATTGCCCGTGACGATATCATCTTATGCGTGGAATGCGGAGCAAAAACAGTGGACACCCACGGGTCGGGATGAGTTCAAGTCATCAGACAGGCGTGTTGACTTGCGACGAGGGTATAAATGGGACTCCGAGAAGAATGAATTTGTGCTTATTGAGAAAGAGAAATACTACTACAGCTAACAGTTAGCAGTTTATGTGGGCTCTTTTTCAATTATGGGCTTGGGACTGTAGACTGTGAACCAGAAACAAGAAACCAGAAACTGTGAACTAGGGAACTGAGAACTGTGAACTGAGCACCGTATTGTCTTTTTTTGCATATTTTAAGCAACGGGTATGCGGTAAATGTCCGCATAATGCATAAATTTGCATTGTCAGTGAATAAAAATGCAACGGTCAACAAATAACGCAAAGCAGAAGAGGCTCGAAGCGATCGAGTCGATAGTCTCCGAGACGCCCATAGAAGGCCAGGAACAGCTCCTCAACATACTGCGCAGCAAGGGATTCAACGTGACGCAGGCGACACTCTCACGCGACTTCAACGAGCTCCAGATTGTAAAAGTACCCGACGGCGAAGGCGGATACCGCTACTTGCCTCATCCAAATAAAGGACAGGAAGGGCAGCAGCCATCGATACTCACCTCGGTCGAGATATCCGGCCAGATGGCAGTACTCCGCACACGTCCGGGCTACGCCAACGCCATGGCGGCGGACGTGGACGAAGCGAGACTGAAAGGCGTAATGGGGACCGTGGCAGGCGACGACACCGTACTTGTAATACTCCGAGCCGAGACCACGAAAGACGTGTTTGTTGCCGAACTGGCGACAGTGCTACCCGAAGCACCGCAAAAGCTCCTGTAACACAGGCAAAGAAAAGACATCATTAAGCCAAAAGAACAAGATATTTCCCCCCGTTTTTCCAAAAGAACAAAATGAGCAGTAAGGACGACAACAAGTTCCCCAACCTTAAGGTTGTTGTGGCCACCGAGGAGCACCTCGGTTATGTCGACGAGATTCTTCATACCATCACGGCGGCCGCCAAGGTACGCGGCACAGGCATTGCCAAGCGCGACCCGGGTTACGTCAAGAAGAAGATGCGCGAGGGCAAGGCTGTCATAGCCCTCGACGGCGAGACGTTCGCCGGCTTCAGCTATATCGAGACCTGGGGCGGCAAACACTACGTAACGACCTCGGGCCTCATCGTGCGCGACGAGTACCGCGGTTGTGGTCTTTCGCGCCGCATCAAGCATATGACCTTCACCCTTGCGCGCCTGCGTTGGCCCGAGGCTAAGATATTCAGCCTCACTTCGGGCGCGGCAGTCATGAAGCTCAACACGGACCACGGCTACGTGCCCGTGACCTTCGCGCAGCTCACCGACGACGAGACTTTCTGGCGCGGCTGCGAAGGCTGCATCAACCATGACATCCTGGTGCGCACCGGCCGTCGCTACTGCGTCTGCACCGGCATGCTCTACGACCCCGAGCGCCCCCGTAGCGTACGCGACGCCGACGAGGAGCTTTCGCACGACCCGGGTGTTGTGGACCGCATTATGGAGGCCTTCCCCAACGGATTCCCGAAAGAGACGGAATAGTTAGCAGTTAACAGTTGCGGTTGTACAGCTTGCATTATCAACTACATTAGTTGTCGGTTGATATAAAACATGCAAATCGGTATATTTGTACTTATTACCTTTTCAACAAAGTAAACTAAGAAATTATCATATAGGAATATGGATGCTAAAAAGAAAGTAGTCGTCGCCTTCAGTGGCGGTCTCGACACATCGTTCACCGTAATGTATCTCGCCAAGGAGAAGGGCTACGAGGTCTACGCAGCGTGCGCCAACACCGGCGGCTTCAGCCCCGAGCAGCTCAAAGCCAACGAGGAGAACGCCTACAAGCTGGGAGCCAAGGAGTACGTCACCCTGGACGTCACCCACGAGTACTACGACAAGAGCATCCGCTACATGATCTTCGGCAACGTGCTTCGCAACAACACATACCCCATCTCGGTAAGCTCCGAGCGCATCTTTCAGGGTATGGCCATAGCACGCTACGCTAAACAGATTGGCGCACAGGCCATTGCCCACGGCTCAACGGGCGCAGGCAACGACCAGGTGCGTTTCGACATGACATTCCTGGTCATGGCTCCCGAGATGGAGATCATCACCCTCACCCGCGACATGGCCCTCACCCGCCAGTATGAGGTGGACTACCTCAACAACCATGGCTTCAAGGCCGACTTCGCCAAGCTCAAGTATTCCTACAACGTAGGCATCTGGGGCACCAGCATCTGCGGCGGCGAGATCCTCGACAGCAAGCAGGGCCTGCCCGAGACGGCATACCTCAAGCAAGTAGAGAAGAACGGCGAGGAGGAGATCAAGATCGAGTTCGAGAAGGGTGAGATTGTAGCCGTCAACGGCGAGAAGTTCACCGACAAGATCAAGGCTATCCAGAAGATTGAGAGCATCGCCGCGCCCTATGGCATTGGCCGCGACATGCACGTAGGCGACACCATCATCGGCATCAAGGGCCGCGTAGGCTTCGAGGCCGCGGCACCTATGCTCATCATCGCCGCCCACCGTTTCCTCGAGAAGTACACCCTCTCGAAGTGGCAGCAGTATTGGAAAGACCAGGTCTCCAACTGGTACGGCATGTTCCTCCACGAGAGCCAGTACCTCGAGCCCGTCATGCGCGACATCGAGGCCATGCTTGAGGAGAGCCAGCGCAACGTCACCGGCACAGCCATCATGAAGCTCATGCCCCGCACCTTTATGACCGTAGGTGTAGACTCGCAGAACGACCTCGTAAAGAACAAGTTCGGCGAGTACGGCGAGATGCAGAAGGGCTGGACGAGCGAGGACGCCAAGGGCTTCATCAAGGTGCTCTCTACGCCTCTCCGCGCTTACTACAGCAACCACAAAGACGAAGGCGAGAAGCTCGAGAAAGAGCTGTAAGCCCCACGGACTAAATAACATTGTGATTGGGAATTGACAATAGCCGGCGCAAACCGCCGGCCTTTGTCAATTGTCAATTGTCAACAGTCAATTGTTATGATTCAAGTAGGAATAATAGGAGCAGCCGGCTATACGGGCGGCGAGCTCATGCGCATACTCATCAACCATCCGTGGGCAAACATTCTCTTCGCACAGAGTGAGAGCCATGCAGGCGAGCCCGTCTGGAGTGCGCACCACGATTTGCTCGGCGAGACCACACTAACTTTCACGGCCGAGGCGCCAGTCAACACGGCTGACGTTATCTTCCTCTGCATGGGACACGGCAAGAGCCGCGGCTACGTTGAGAAGCTCCCTAAGGACTTCAACGGCAAGATAATCGACCTCTCGAACGACTTCCGCCTCCAGGACTCAGCCGAGGGATTCGTCTACGGCCTCCCCGAGGCATTCCGACGAGAGATTAAGGCCGCCGACCGCATAGCCAACCCCGGCTGTTTCGCCACGAGCATCCAACTGGCCCTCCTCCCGATGGCCAAGCTCGACAAACTCGGCGAGGTACACGTGACAGGCATCACGGGCTCGACAGGCGCAGGCCAGAAGCCCAGCGAGACGACGCATTTCAGTTGGCGCGACGGCAACCTCTCTTGCTACAAGGCCTTCACTCACCAGCACCTCGGCGAGGTCAACGAGACGCTCTCGCGACTGGCTCCACACTACAAGGGCAACCTCAACTTCGTGCCGGTCCGCGGATGCCACACGCGAGGCATTATGAGTTCGGTTTACTTCGACTGCGAGTTTGACGAGGCGGATGCCATAGACATCTACAAGAAGTATTACAAAGACGAGCCATTCGTCCACGTGGTAGACTTCAACCCGGACCTCAAGATGGTGGTGAACACCAACAAGTGCATACTCTACGTCAAGAAATACGGGACCAAGCTCCACGTGGTCTCCTTCATAGACAACCTCGTAAAGGGCGCTGCCGGCCAGGCGGTTGAGAATATGAACCTCATCTTCGGATTACCCGAGAACACGGGACTGAATCTGAAACCCTCAGGATTCTAGCCAGTTAACAGTGCTCAGTTCACAGTTAGCGTGACTTTGAGACAGTAATTATTAAGTCAAACCTTTATGAGTCAGAGTTTAGTTGCAGAGAAGAGCAGAGCTTTTGCTTTGCGCTTCATCCGGCTAAGAAGCTGGCTTTATGAAGAGAAACATGAGAGAATCCTGTCTCAGCAGCTACTGCGCAGTGGAACGAGCATTGGTGCAAACGTGGCAGAAGAACTCAGAGGGCAAAGCAGGGCAGATTTCGTGTCAAAGATGAACATTGCGCTCAAGGAGGCAAACGAATCAGAATATTGGATAGGATTACCCATTGACTCCGATATACTGCCAAAGGACTCTCCAACGGAACAATCTCTTCAGCAAGACTGCAAAGAACTCTGCAAAATGCTGATGTCGATTGTTCGGTCGACACGAACTAACGACGACAGTATGAAAGTATAAACAGAAAACCAACAGCGGGGCATCAGTCAACTGTGAACTGTGAACCGAGAACTGCGAACTGAAATGAATCTTTTCGACGTATATTCCCTTTTTGACGTCGTACCCGTCAAGGCCAAAGGATGCCACGTATGGGACGACAAGGGCACGGAGTACCTCGACCTCTATGGCGGCCACGCCGTAATCTCGATAGGTCACTCACATCCCAAGTATATCCAGGCTATCACCGAACAAGTAAACAAGATAGCCTTCTACTCGAACAGCGTAATCAACCCGCTGCAGTCCGTCCTAGCCAAGAAGATAGGCGAGCTGAGCGGATATACTGACTACAGCCTTTTCGTGATCAACAGCGGCGCCGAGGCCAACGAGAACGCCCTCAAGCTGGCATCTTTCGCCACGGGTCGCAAGAAGATGGTAGCCTTCCGCAAGAGCTTCCACGGCCGCACGAGTGGCGCAGTGGCTGTAACCGACAATCCAAAGATCAACTCACCCTTCAACCTCCAGCACGAGGTATGTTGGGCCGAGCTTAACGACCTTGCCTCGGTGGCGCAGTACGTCGAGAAAGACGACATTGCTGGCGTGATTATCGAGGGCGTACAGGGTTGCGGCGGCATCAACATCCCCGACGCGCAGTTTATGAAGGACCTCTTGGCACTCTGCCATGCGCACGGCACCAAGCTCATCGTGGACGAGATTCAGAGTGGCTACGGCCGCACAGGCAAGTTCTTCGCCCACCTGCACTATGGCATCAAGCCTGACATCATCACCATGGCCAAGGGCATAGCCAACGGGTTCCCCGTGGGCGCAGTGCTCATCAGCCCCGAGTTCGAGGCCGTAAAGGGCATGCTCGGCACCACTTTCGGAGGCAACTATCTTGGAATGGCAGCCGCTATTGCCGTGGCCGACATCTACAAAGAGGAGGGCCTTGAGAAGAACGCGGCCGAGGTGGGTGAATACATCCTCTCGGAGCTCAAGAAGATTGACTTTGGCGGTCGCGTGAAGGAGATTCGCGGCGTGGGCATGATGATTGGCATCGAGTTCAACGAGCCCGTGTCGCCCATTCGTCAGAAGCTTCTTTATGAGCATCACGTCTTCACCGGCGTGGCTGGTCAGAACATGGTGCGCATCCTGCCTCCGCTCTGCCTCACCAAGGCCGAGGTTGACCAGTTTATAGCGGCCCTCAAGGCCGTCATGGCTGGCAAATAAGCAACGCAGCTTACACCGCAACGATAAACTTATATCAGCGTGCGCGTAAGAGAAGCAATATCACTTGCGAGTCGAGCCCTGCCCATCGTGGCGACGGTTCGGCTCGCTTTTTTGTTGACTTTGCTTATTCCCTATAAGGCTTGGGGACAAGGGGTTGAGGGCATTAGCAGTATTTGCGACAGCGTAAGCGCTGCGGGCGCGAAGGACAGCGCAAGGAGCCGCCAATGGGGCATCCGCCGATGGGCAGACAGCAAGATAGACGGAAGGGAACGGGGGGAGAGATTCGACACGGCATACATAGCGCGGCTGCCCGAGCGGTGGATGTTCAAGCTATCAACGATATCGTCTATCGCCCATTTATCGGGGCATAAGCAGACGGACTCTATGGAGATGAGCTTCGACGTAGACACGCGTTGCCTGCAGTCGATATCCATCAACGTCGGATACCGAGGCTTCTCGGCGGGGTACTCATTCGTGGTGGCGAATGGGAGACGAGATAAAGAGTTCGCATTCAATTACTACGGCAACCGCACAGGGGCCGACTTTCTATACCGCTACAGCCGATCTTTCGAGGGCGAATTTAAGTACACCGGCTCAATATCGGCAGACCAGGAAGTGCACATACCCGAGGGGAGGGTGAGGACGGAGCGCATAGGTGCGGATGCGTATTACGTTTTTCGACCTCAGAAATTCTCTTATCCAGCGGCATTCTCACAGTCGTATGTGCAGAAGCGGTCGGGGGGCAGCGTGATTGCGGGGATATCATTCTCGTGGCTCAGCATGTCGTCGCAATTGACGGACACGTTATCGGCATCAGCGAAAATATCGGCACTGTATGTCGGCGCGGGCTACGCACGCAATTTCCGCCTTGGCAATTGGCTGCTCCACGCCTCGGCTATGCCACTTTTCTCGGTCTACGCCTATGACCGTGAGACGATATCAAATGAGCCGGTAAAGAAATACGCATGGGAGATATTCTCGAAGAGGCACATTGTGGGGCGCATGGCGGCGGTACGGCATTGGCGGCGGATGTTTTTGGCAGGGTCATTTGTCATAAACTACTATACGTCAGGCTCGATGTCGAACCTGCGTCTAGAGGACTACGCGTTGCGGATAGAGATGGTGGCGGGGGTGAAGATACCGTAGGGAGTACACTAAATTTTCGTCACCAGTAAAACCAGGATAGACTTACCGTCTGCCTCGATCGTCCGCTCATCTGCCCAAGTCACGATAAACAAATTATCGCACTTCAGCTCCTCGGCACACTCAAGGAGACTATTGACTTCACGCTTTTCGGTTTTCGCACTGCTCATATCATAGCAAACCAGAATCATTTTTTCGACTCTAGGCCCTTTGCGGCAAACGAAATCCGTCTCCTTGTCGTTGCGTGACCTATAGTAGAAGAGCGTCTTTCCTTCCTCATAGCCATGCCGGAGTAGCTCGACGAAAACCATATTTTCTAGCAAACGGCCGAGACTATCAGACAAGTTGAATGCTTTGGCCGTCACAAAACCATTGTCCACCACATAAACCTTTTGCGCAGCCTTCTTCATTAGTTTCAACTTATTATCGAAACGCGGCAGATAGTAGAAGAGGTAAGGCTCGTGGAGATAGTCCATAAACTTACGTGTCGTAGTGACGCTCGCAATTCCAAGTTCACTTGCCAAATCGTTGGCGGATATGGGATTGCAGAAATTGGCTAGCAAGTATTCGGCAAGATTATTCAAATCAGTCGTCTTACGGACATTATGGCGTTGAGTCTCGTCTTTCCAAACTATGGCATCGAAAAGGGTAGCAAGGTATGTGCGCGTTTACACATTTTCGGCACTTGAGGAAATGGTATTATAAAATAATACCGCCGTAGCAGAGGAGGCGGAACTCCCCGCTACGGCGGTTATGATTTACGCTGCTACGAGCGCGTCGGGCTGTTAGAAGTTGAGGCCGACGGTGATGACGTTGCAGTGGGTCTTGGTCTTGTAGTCGTCGTACTTGTAGAGCGGCGAGAGGTCCGGCTGGAACTTGTAGCCGACGTAGAGACGGGAGATGTTGAAGCCGACGCCGAGGTTGAGGCCGAATTGGAAACGCTTGGCCTTGGTGTCGTCGTCACCATAAGACTCGGTATTGGTATTGCCATTGTACTCAGTCTCGACCTCGCCCTTGAAATACTTGTTCTTGACGGTGGTCTCCTTGCCAGCGACGGTATAGGTCTCCTTGTCTACGCCGATGGCGTGGATCTTGAAGTTGAAGCCGAAGAAAGGATCGATGGAGAACCAATCGTTGAAAGAGAACTTGTAGGCGGCAACGACGGGGATGGCGAAGCTGAGCTGATTGACCTTCTCGTCGAAGCTGGAATATTTACCCTCCTTATCTTCGAGATTCTGATGCTGCCAAATAATGTCGATGCCAGGCTCGAGGAAGATGGGGAGTTTCTTGGAGAGGCTGATGCCCTTGGCGAAGCCTACCGCGGCGCCTACCATGTTGTCGTCGCCCTTGATAGTCGTGCCATTGTTCTCGGCCTTGTAGCCGGTGGTTACGAACGCCACGTGGACGCGATTCCAGCCCTTGGTATCCTTAATGAGTTGAGCGTGGGCGGCGTTTGCCGTGAGGGCCAAGCCGGCCACGGCGATGAGGAAAGACTTGAGTGCTTTCATCTTGACTTTGAAGTGAATAAAATTGAGAATGTAGTTGATGTGCTTATACGAGCAGTTAATTACAGGGCAAAGATAGTTAGAGTTGCGCGGAGATGGCTGGATGTTGAGTATATTTGTCGAGAAAAAATGACGCCCGGAGATGGTATCAATCCTCATATTCACACTTCTTCTTTTGCCATACGCAGTGGCTGTTGGCCTGTGCTCGCTCCGCTTTGCCGAGGGCGTGCGGCGGCAGCGTGGCGCGAAAGAAGAGGGGGAGCAGGATTGCGCCATTACGATTATCATATGCGTGGCGGATGCGGATGCCGAAATGTTGACTAGAAACATACCACTTTTTTACTCGATACTTGGGGAGAAAGGGGAATTAAAAGATCGCTTAATAGTGGTTGCTGACCACGTGAGCGAGGTATCGCTCGGCGCACTTCGCAAAGCGGCGGAGGCGTGCGGACCGAATATACGCATTAAGGACAACAAGGGCGGGCGGGGAAAGAAGCACGCACAGCGGTTGGGCGTAGAGAACGCGGAGACGGATGTAATAGTCTCGGTTGACGCAGATTGCGTTGTGGGACGGGATTTTCTCGACATCGCAAGGCGGGAGGCCGCACAGTGCCGAGGACGGGACTTTATGCTACTGTTGCCAGTTGAGATGCTTGGCGACGGCACTCTTTTCGGGCAGATGGAGGAAATGGAGTTCGGATGCCTGCAGGTAGTGACGGCGGGCACGGCACTCATGGGTCGCCCCACCATGGCCAACGGGGCGGGAATGGCATTCAACAAAGGTCTCTATATGGAGCATGACGCACAGACACGGTATGCTTCGGGCGACGACATGTTCCTCTTGGCGCACGCCATACGGAAAGGTGCAGAAGTGAGGTACGTGGCGGACGAGAGGGCTGTGATCACCACGTCGGCTCCTGCATCCGTCGGTGCGTATCTGAGGCAGCGGACGCGGTGGTTGGCCAAGGCAGGCGGATACAGGTCGGCAGGGGTCGTAGCGTTGGCGCTTGTGGTTTTTGCGGCTGTAATGGCGTGGCCCGTGGGGGTCGTTTATGCTTTGATGGGAGGATGTTCCTGGAGCTTGGCGGCGGGGGTGTTCGTTGCCAAGTTGTTGGTGGACGGGTTGGCTTGCGGGGCTTGGTTGTGGTTCCGAGAGGGATCGCGGGGGCTTAGGCGGCTGTGGGTGGCGGTGCCGATGGAAGTGGCCTACCCTGTTATGACTGCGGTGGTTGCGGCTCGGGCTGCTGCGGCGCCGCGGGGTAGGTGGTGAGGAGACGACCTACACAAGTCCTTGGGCCTTGAGGATGTCCATAAGCTGCTCAAGTTTGGCATTGTTGGCGATTAGTTGGGCCTCTATGTCTTTAGTCTTTTGCTCAGCTTGCTGCAACTTCTCTTCTGCTTTGTTGGCCTTCTCCTCCGCTTTGTTAGCCTTCTCCTCCGCTTTGTTGGCCTTCTCCTCCGCTTTGTTGGCTTTCTCCTCTGCCTCGGCAACATCTTTTGCCGCTTGTTCTTTTGCCTCGGCTACGTCTTTCGCCGCTTGTTCTTTAGCCTCGGCTACGTCCTTCTCAGCCTTCTCCATGCCCTCCTTGAGTCTCTTCATCG
>CAVGTO010000005.1:0-46097 GCA_963631865.1 Eggerthellaceae bacterium | reverse complement strand
CTCTTTTGTTGATTCTGGCAGATGATTATAGTCTTCGAGTAACTCCTTGACGTCAAGAAGATTCAGAGAGTCATTGAGAGACGTATTTAATTCATCCAACTTACCCTTAAGGGCTTTGGCATCAGCCTCCAAATTATAGGCTTTGAACACGGAATCAAGGGAAGCCAACTGCGCATTCAAGCCAACAACAACATGCAACTTCTCTTGAACATCTGCAGAAGTCGCCTCAGACATTGCAGAGATAGCTACAAACTGATCGTTGAGATCTTGCAACTTCTGACGGAAGGGCTTGCCATCCTCATCGAGAGCGATTTGCTTAAGTGAGTTCGGACGAGTTGTGTTAATGTTCTTCTTAACTTGCGTAAACGGCTTGAGGTAACATTTATCTAGCTTCGAAAGCTCGAACTCATTATTGGGCAATTGCTTATCCTCATATTTCCCGGTCTTGGCGTTTAACACTTTAACTGTAGCCTTCTGCTTAACATCGAGCGTCATATACTGATATTCCTCATCAGAAGGATCGACCTTGTTAGCATCGTTGGCCATAGAGAACAGCTCCTTAATGGTTTCAGAGTCACGCCAATGGCCGGAAGCAACGCCTTCCATAATGGCCTCGAAACGGCCAAGCATCAGACGCTCATTGAGCTCGCTTTTGTCGCAGAGACTTACGCCATCAATGTCAATCTTGACCTTGCCGTAGCCGAAAGGTTTGCAACCACCAATCTGGTGACGACAGCCAGGAGTACCGTGGAAAGAGATTGCGGAAAGCAAAGCACCAAGTTCCACGGGGCGCAAATTGAAGAAGGAGACTCGACACTTGAACTCAGAGCCGGCACCAAGAGGAATGAAATCAACACTTGTTTTATCGGTTCCGAGCTTTCCATTGTTCGTGCCATCCTTGAGGATATAGCGTTTCCAACCAGAAATTCCACCATCGTTATAGGTCTTGTAGTCTCCGCCATTCTGCTTGATGTAGATGGGATAATAAGAGGCCTTAGGAGAGCCAGGCGTTACCTTCTGTTCACCAATAGGTTTTGCGCTCGCACTAGCAAAAGCATTGCCGAACTGTACGCGACCTTTGAGGGAAGCATACCCATCGTTCTTGCTGATGTAGCCAAAGATGCACTCAGCGAGGTCAGGTAGGAAAGAATCTATCTCATCTTTCTTATGGTCAGAGGGGAGAATCTCATACGGTGTATTCTTGTACGGCAACCTATAAAGCATTGCCATACCATAATCAACGAGTTTATTACCATTGCCTCGATAGAACACAGGGACGCCAGTCTCTTCTTTAAGCAACTTCTCTATTCTATCCCATTCTGAAGCTTCTTTCTTCTTACCTTCAAACTGAGTCTTGTAGATAAATTTGAAGTGCTCAAAATCTTCGGAAGAGAGCTCGAAATAATCACCATTAGTTTCCTCAGGAAAGACAAACTCATAAAATTTGCCCTTGGCTTTCTCATCTCTTGAACCATCCCATGTGTCTGGGGAACCAGTCAACACGATATGCCCACGATAGTCGCCTTCTTTATGAGTGACGACAGTCTGACCTATCATATTTGTGAAGTCGTAAGCGAAACCTCTTATGCCACTCAGAAGCTCTTCTACTTTTTTCTTCCCTACTTCAAGTTTCTCGTACTTAAAAAACGCAGTTTTCTCGTTATCAGGAAGCTTATTAGGATGAAGACCTTTGCTAAAATGTTGTTCAAAAATATTCGAATCTATCAAAGTATCAAGTTCCTTGTGGCTAATACGCATAGGCTTACCATGTCCCTCAATCACATAGTGGTTTCCATCAATGCATTTCAAATAGCCACACTTGATTTTTGCACCCTGAGACTTAATCTCATAGAGTTTTGGATTATTCCACTCTCGCTGCGCGAACGCCGCACGTTTATCCAACCGCATCTTGCCAAAGCTGAGGATCTCGAGCACGTTGCGGATGGCGCCTTTGATGGAGGTGCCGGGGATAAAGTAGCGGCCATCTGGAGTTTGGCTGAACTTGTCGGACTTTTTGTCACGGGAAGACTCACCATTGCGGACAAAGATTGGGGTCTCGGCACGGATGGTGAGGTCGATGATGCCGGTGAGGCCATCGGAGAAGGGGACGTCGAAGGAGATCTGCTTGGCCCAGTTGGGGAAGTAGACCTTGTCGGGGAGGGGTACAAAGTTGAAGGGGGCGTGTACGTGGGCTGCCATAGTATTATTCTTTTACCTACAAACCTTTTCTTAGTTATTCTCGGAGGTCACAGCCTCTGCTTTGGCATCCTCAGCAGAGTCCTTATCCCAATTGGGGATGTCGAAACCACGGAAGATGAGGGCGGCAGGGACGAGAGTCTTCATGCCGTCGCAGAAATCATCCGCCTGTTCCTGCCAGCGGCGGACGAAGCAAAGGCGCTTTACGCCCTCCATGCGGTTGGCGAGGAAGGAGACTGGCTCGTCCTCACAATCGGCGGGGGTAGCGGTGGCGTGAGCGGCAATCTTGACTTGTCCATCGACGTTGGAGATGGAAACGGAGGTCTTGACGTCCGCACTAATAAGTTGAGCCTCGGCAATGAAGGGGTTTGCGCCATTGGCGAGGAGAGACTCATCTATTTTCTTGGCCTCAGAGAAGACCTCGGGGGCGGTCTGGTCACTTAGCCAGATGTAGCCAGACCAGAGTTGGGAGGATATATCTTCGGATTGCATTTGCTTTTCAATTGACAATTGACAATTGATAATTGACAATTGCGGTTAGTTTGGGGTACTTATTACACGGTTACCAGCAACTGTTAACTGACAAAAGTGCCATGACCACGGTTTACGCCGCCGCCGAGGGGGAGGAGACCGTTCTTGAGGTCGTTGAGAGCGAGTTTGAAGGCATCGAGAGCGGCGGGGAAGAGGTCATACTCATCTTGGAGTTGCTTCTGTCGTTTCTCGGCCTCCTCGCGTGCCGTCTTGCCTGCATTTTCGTCAATCTCTACGTTCGGGAGGGTTGGTTTTGCCACGAAGATTTTGAGGTTGAGGACTTTCTTGGCGGGATCAGCGTTATCACTCATACGGGCGACGCGTTCGGTGAAGAGGGCGCCGTCTATGGCGCCGCCAGTGAAGCGATCGATGGAGACGTGGTTGAGAAGTTTGTCGGTCTTGACGTTCTCGAGGAGGATGTCGGAGATGAAGACACGGCCTGGGTGGAGGTCTCCCTTATCGTCTTGATAGCCAAAGAGGTTTTGGACGGCCTTGTTGCCTTGACCAGAGTTTGCTTTCAGAGCCTTATCGTCCATGCCGTCGGCAAAAATTCCTTGGGCCTTGTTGTAGTAGAAGGCGGTGCGATGCGCAAGAGCGCCCTTAACGGATGTGGCGGGTACGACTATGCGTTTCTTATCGCCAGTCACGATGGTCGGTTTGCCATTTGACCAAGAAATGACGCTCTCGACGCAGGGAGACATATCAGACTCGCCCGAGAGATCGGCTTCGCCCGAGCCGAAGAGGAAGAAGTCGCGGGGAGTGATGCTCAGCGAGAGATCCTCATATTTGTCTGAGGCACTGACGGTAGAGAGTTCTGAGATTGTCTTGCCACCGGGGATTGAGGTTTGGAGTCCCGAAGAGAGGGACTCGTAGGCATCGAGGTCGGCAGGCTGCGCAAGGTCGTACGTGCGGCTGGAGGCAGAGACGAGTTTCACCTCGCCGTAGCCATTGCGCGTGCCGGAGCCGAAACGGATTTCGGCACGGCGGAGGAGATTGATAACATCATCGATGGCCGTGTTCTGCTCATCTGTGGTATGGCTTTGCACCTCAATCTCGAAGCAGAAGCGAGCACCTTGGAAGACAATGCGGTTATCGAACTTGCCACCTTTCTCGGCAGTGCCTTTGTAGCCAATGCGAACGTGCTGGCGGATGGGGAGGGCGCGGCGGAGAGCTTTGTAGTAGGGGTCGTCGAGGTCGGTTTGGAGACCATCTACTGGTTTGCCGTCGGAGCCCAGGATGCGGGCGTCGGAGAAAATGATTTGCGAGCCGCGGCCCTTGTCGTCCATGCCGTAGCCCCAAAGTTTGTAGAGGTCGCCCTCCGCTAACTCTTTGTCTTTCTTATTGAGGTTGGCACGGGCTCCTGCCGCATGGCGAAGCACGCCGGCGAGGGTGGAGCCAGGGATGAAAGGCAGGTCGTTGACATCGAGAGCCACTTCGGAATCTGTCTCAAAACTCTTGGCACCGCTGCCCACTGCGAGGGGAGTAGCGGCCTCTATGACGATGCGCGCCACGTGGCGCACGGGGTAGAACTTCATGGTTGTATTAGTCATTGTTTGCCTCCTTTCCGTTGTTGCGGCAGATTTTGGCCATTTCGCTGGCTAGATTGATGGTGGCTTGGATGGCCTTTTCGTCTTGTTCACGTTGCGTAAAGGAGGTAATGAACTTTTTCAAAATATCGCGACGTCCATTGTCATCCCACTTTTCAGCAGCCACGCCATGCATCAGAAAGCCACGCATATGTCCTTTGCTATCCTCTGCTTTGGAGAATATAGCATTATAAAGCTCATCAGCTGTTTGGGCAGTCTGAGCGATGTTGCGTATAGCCCCCCATTGAGAAGCGAAATCCTTGCCTTGGAACTTGCCTCCATTATCCTTTACGAATTCATTGACCTTGGTGTAAACATCTTTATTAGACACCTCTTTTTCAATTTCCTTCTTAACGAACGTAACGAGAGGAGAAACAGTGGCTGCAGAGCCATTGGTAACGGGATTGGCGGGAGCGGTGGCAGAAGCGGCAAAAGAGATTGCGGCGATGCCATTCGCGCCAGGCTTGACGTTGAGGAAAGCGGGGTTGAAGATGACATGGCCAAAGCCCTCGGCGCGGAAATTGCCGACGACGGAGGGAGCGTCGGAGATATTGGCATCTGTCTCGACTACGATGACAGAGCCTTTCTCGATTCCACAGCGATCGGCATCGTAGCACTGGCGCTTGTAGTTCCACGGGGAATATTGGAAAGTGCGAACTTGGCTCATGTCCCATCGGATAACGGAACCTGCGGGGAGACCTAGTTGATCAGCCGTGGGTTGGAATGTGGGCTGACCTTCGGCATTGAAGAAGATGAGGCGGCTCTCGGCATAGAGGACCTGGGCTTTCTTGATTTCCTTGGCATCTTTTGCCATTCCTTTCTCACCGGATTCGCGGATCATAGTGCCATTGCAAGAGGACTTTGTCTGCTCGAAAGGCTTGACCTCAATCTCCACCTGACCATATTGCGCAGAGCGGCTGCGGCCGACACGGCGGAGACCAACAAGACTCTCAACAACCTTGCGGCGAAGCTCTTGCGAAACGCAATCGTCGAAATCGACGGAGAAACAGAGGTCGGTGCCAGGGCAAAGAGACTCGTAGCCAAACATCTTAGCATCCTCGCTGCGACGCTTCTCGGTGTCGTAGGCACTCTTGATAGCGTAGCTGGTGTTGCTCTTTACCTCAGTGGCCTTACCGCCCTCGGGGAAAGCGTAGAAACCTGCGCGGCACTGCTTGAGCTGCGGAGGATTGCGATCATCATTACGATTATAATGATGGTGGATATAGCAAGCGTCGGCGACACTCTTACCCTTTTCGTAGAACATCGAGGCGGGGATGCGAATGGCTCGGTAGTCTATGCCGTCGATATTTGCCACGGGTTGCGCATCGGAATAGCGGACTGCGCCACTATGGAAAAGACTGTAGGAATCGGCTGGTGCGAGTTCAGAATAGAGTCGGGATGCAGCGATGCCGAGGAAACAAGCGCCTGGGATGAAATCGAGCGACTTATTAGCACCCTCGGAGGCTGATTTCTGATTGAGGATAATATCCGTCTTGAGATGGCAGCGGAACATTACGGTACTGCCAATATTTTCACTAATTGACTGAGAAGCAGCCGACTGCTCGGCATCAACGGCTTCGGCAGTAATAGTGCAACGGCCGAGACCACGGTTGCGACCCACGCCAAGACGGCGAACCATACGGAGCGCACGGCAAACAAAATCGGCCATATTATCGGGGACGCCACCGACGTAGCCATTAAGCTCACAAGGAACAGTGACCTCGACACTGCGGAGGGTATGGTCGGCAGCCACGCCAGAATCGTCAATGCTGGTGGAGGCCATCTGACGGTAGAGGTAATCTGTGGCATCTTTGCCGCTTTGCTGTATGCCAGCGCAAACCTCATCGGAGAGAGTGGCATTCGAGAAGAAAGCTTTACTTATCTTACTGGTGCCTTCGGCGTTACCCTCAGTACCGAAACAATCCTCAATATCATCTTGAGAGACAGGGGCATTGCCTACCTCGACAAGCATCTCTGCGTTTTCGCGGACGAGGCCCTTGACGGTGCGGCCGGGGACGAAAGGCATACTGTCGTCGTTCTTCACAACGAGGGCATCGGCTTTGGCGCCGGCGCCGAGGCCACAGCCGCAGTGCCAGTAGCTATGGAAGGTTATGGTGTATTTTATGGTTTTCATGTTCTGGAAAAGAGTGTTTTTTCGCCTAGTAAACGTTCGCCTTGCTCACTTGCTTCCCTAGGCTATGATGGTGCTTACCTTGCTCTACATACACGATTCAGTTCAACCGGTTAACTGTGAATTGAGAACTGTGAACTGGTGTTAGTTTCCGTAGGTTACGGAGTGGAGGGAGAGGACGTCGTAGGCTTGGTAGACTTGTTTGCCGTCACGGGCGACAGGTTCTGTTAGTCTCTCAAAGAACGGCCAGATAGCCTTATCGCTACCATTAAGGTCCTTCATGCGGGCTTTTAGCTGATTTGCTTCTTCGGTATCGCGATGCATGGCAGAGAGCCAACGGCGGAGGGTGCTCTTGACGGCATTGGTTTGCTTCTCGTCGGGGAGAGCACTCTGTATTTCCTCCTTATCCATACTCTTTGGGAGTTTACTGTCAAGCCATGCAGAGTTTTCAAGCAGTTGTTGGATAGTCAGGCGGTTGTGGTCTTTAGCAAATTGGAGGTCGAGGTAGTATGGGCCGGCGCACCAACTGTGGCCCTCGGCGGGAGTCAGCTCTCGCTCCGCGATGTCGGCGAAGTTCTCGACGAAAGAGTCTTGGACCTTGTGGAACATCAGGCAGCTGGGCGCCATATCGCCATTATCCTTCTTAAACGTCTCGTTCTTAGCGTCCTTCTTGGCTTGCTCGCAGAGGCTTTCGGCTAGGTTGTAGCCGTAGTAGTATGGGTAGTTGGACTTGATGAAGGCTATGCCAGCGCAGGCTGTGAGATTGGTGAGGTTTGCCGTCTTGAGGGCTTCGGCATTGAGTTTGCCCTCTCCGTTGCCCACAGCGTGAGTGAATTTCTCGAAAGATTCGAGGAACTGGCGGACGTAGGGTATGGCGAGGTCGGCACGGCAGATGAGGGTGTGGTCGTCGCCGCTTAGGACTATTGGGCGGATGGGTAGGTTTCTATGTTCATCGAGCTCATAAACTTCATACACAGTATTGAACGCCTCAAGGGCAGCTGCGCAACATGCTTCATCAAGTGTTTGCGAGAAACTGCTGAAGGTGGCTCTTTCTTTGCCTATTTGGGAGACTATTTGGCCGAGGCCGTTACCGTCGATATGGATGATGGCTATCCAAGGGTTGCCTTTAGTGGTAAAGCTGCCTATATTATCGCTAAGTTTTTCAGCGTCAATTTCTTTACCAAAATTATGCTCGACAAGTTTGCCTTTAGCCTTTTTCGCCAATTCAGACTTTTGAACTTTTGCGGCATCCCACGCCACGCCATCCTCATGGCGAACGGAAGGCATACCCGTTTGGCGTGAGCGCTCGATGCCCATAAGGCCGAGGGTCACAGGAGTGGGTTGGCGATTGCGACAGGCACGGAGTTTGGCTTCGAGGTTGTCTACCGATGGCTGGAAGTTCTTGTCTATGTCGTCCTCCACTATTTCCACTACCGCCTGGCTAAGGGTTATGCCTGGGGCCTTGGTAAAGACTTTCTTGGGGAAATTACGGACGGCATTTTCACAAGCGGCTTTATCGTTGAAGATGAACTTGATATTGCCGGCGGCTTTTAGGACGGAAGTGCCATTGGCATATTCTGATCCGTCCTTATGGTTGCCACGAAATTCATCGAACAGTTCATCACATATTTGGGCCACGAGTTCACTTGCGCCAATGACATCTCGGAGGGTGTTGGTGGCGAAGATGAAGCTTTGGATTCCTTGGACGGCTGCGCCGTAGAGATATTTTGGCATTATTATGGATGTTGTATTTGGGTTTGGGTTAATATCTGGTTACTAATCGATTTTTAATCGACGGGCGTGACGGTGCCGAAGCCATGGCTGACACCTCGGCCAATGCCGGCGAGCGGCGGGATGGCTACGTTGGCGGACATTGTGACCTCGAAGCGGGACATCTTGACGCCCTTGAAATGGACGGGCGAGGTCTGGTTGAATTTCTCGAGGCTCACCTTGATTTCCTGGTCGAGCCATACATCAAGGCCCTTGCAGAGGCTGAGGATATTGCCCTTGATGCAGTTCTCGACCATAGCCATACGGCGGACGATGCCAGATTCATTGGCAAAGGCGGTGTAGTTCTCCTGGTTGAAGGGAAGGTAGTTGGAGACCTTATAATGATGGAGCTCGGAGGTAATGCCGAGGTTTGTCTCGGCACGGTATATGCCGCCGAGTTGCATATGGGAATAGCGTCGGCCAAGGCGGACCTTACCGTCGGCGGGGATGGAGAGGTCGGGCATATCGTCGAGCGAATGGGAGAGGACGAGTGCCGCGCCATTGCCATCGAGGCATTTATATTGCACAAGAGGATAGCCGTAGCGGAGAGTGCCGTCCTCGACATGGTTGTGGAGAGCGACGTCACAAGAATCAAGACCAGAGTCTTTAGCGGCCTGGGCAGAAGCATGAAGGAAGAGGCCACGGAGGAAAGGCACCTCTTCAAGTTTTAGCGGGAGGTCGAGGCGGACGAGAGTGGTGAATATCGTCGCCGACGTGCTTTTGTTGGTTTCCATTATGGGTGCTTATGGTATTCGTCTATAGAGTTAACGAAAGTTTACCATAGTTATTATGTCGTATGCAGTGTTTTTTTCGAGAATTGTGATTACACAAAAACACGAGCGGCACCAGCCTCTGAAGTTGAGACTGGTGCCGCTCGGGGTTTATTGACACTTAGGAATATGATATGCGGGGAAAAATGGCTTTACGCCATGGGAACCCACGTCGGGTTGCGGCCGACGAGGGAATCTTGCCAAACGGCGTAGATATCATGCTCGCCGCGGCGTGCGTTGCCTTCGGTCATGACGAGGCGGGCACGGCGTGCGATGATGACACCGACAGCGGCATTAGCCTCGGAGGCGGAAATGGCGAAGTCGATGCCAGCGGACTCGATGGCCGCCATATTCATTGCGGTCTCGGCATTGTCTACGATAACGGCTACATGACGGCGATGAGCATCGGAGCACAAGCGGGCGATGGTCTCGGAGCCGAGTTCGGCAGAGCAAAGAATATTCGAGATACGTGGATTCTCTTTGAGGACAGAGTCAATGGAGATTGCGGAATTTGCGTTGATGGCCTTAACGTTGATGTGGAGGTCGGAGCAGATGTCGCCCCAGAAATTAATCTCATCCTGCGAGCCAATAACGAGGATCTCGCCACACATAGGCACGGCCGACGAGATTATGGCGCGCGTCAGTTCCTTGTGCTCGAGTCCGAGGCAGAGGCCTTCGTAGCCCGTAAGGTAGAAATGATCCATGAGATTGTTGCCAGCCGAGAGTTTCTTGAAGACGTCGGCAGAAGATATTGCCGCGATGGCCTCGGCGCTGCTCTTGATTTGGTCAAAAGACATTGCTTTCATGGTGGATGAGAATTAGTTCCTGTTGGTTGTCAATAAAATCGGTTTCCGCACTGAGTGAGGGGCTTTTTTCTCGCCCCTCGATTATAAGACAACTGGGACGGGGGAAACACGTAGTCGAAATTGAATTTTTGATAGAAAAAAGGCAATAAAAAAAAACGGGGGGCAAGTGGTTCTTGCCTCCCGTTGGGGATATTGGGTTATACCTCTGTTTTTAGAGGAGAGTGCGGGGGTCGGTGACGACGCCAGTTACGGCAGCGGCAGCGGCCACGAGCGGGCTAGCGAGGATGGTGCGCGAGCCGGGCCCCTGACGGCCCTCGAAGTTACGATTGCTGGTGGAGACGGCGTACTTGCCAGCGGGCACCTTGTCGTCGTTCATAGCGAGGCAAGCTGAGCAGCCCGGCTGACGGATTTCGAAACCAGCCTCTGCAAAAATCTTGTCGAGACCCTCCTCGCGGATCTGAGCGTCGACCATCCAAGAGCCGGGGACGAGCCATGCTACGACGTCGGGGTTCTTCTTGCGACCCTTGACGATGCTGGCGAAGGCACGGAAATCCTCGATGCGGCCATTGGTGCAAGCGCCGAGGAAGACGTAATCGACCTTATGGCCGAGGACCTTCTGACCAGGCTCGAAGCCCATGTAGTTCAGAGACTTCTGGAAGGAGATGCGACCGGCCTCGTCGATAGAGTCGAGGGTCGGGATGTTGCCGTCAATGGCCATACCCATGCCAGGGTTGGTGCCGTAGGTAATCCACGGGGTGATATCCTCGGCGTGGAAAGTGAGTTCCTTATCGAACACGGCGTCATCGCCGCTCTTGAGAGTCTTCCAATAAGCCACAGCCTTATCCCACTCCTCGCCCTTGGGAGCGAACTCGCGACCCTTGATGTACTCGAAGGTAGTCTCGTCGGGAGCGATGAAGCCGCCACGGGCACCCATCTCGATTGAGAGGTTGCAGAGGGTAAGACGGCCCTCCATAGAGAGGTTCTTGATGACGGAGCCAGAATACTCGATGAAGTAACCCGTGCCGCCCGAAGTGGTGAGCTGAGTCATAAGGTAGAGAGCCACGTCCTTGGCGGTTACGCCCTTGGCAAGAGTGCCCTCGACATTGATACGCATGCTCTTAGGCTTGCTCTGGAGGATACACTGGCTGGCCATGACCATCTCGACTTCGGAAGTGCCAATGCCGAAAGCCACAGCACCCATAGCTCCATGGGTAGAGGTGTGGGAGTCACCACAAACGAGGGTCATACCGGGGAGAGAGAGACCGCGCTCAGGACCAACGACGTGGATGATGCCATTGTGGTCGGTGCCCATAGCGAAGTGGTGGAGACCGAACTCAGCCGTGTTCTTGGCAAGGGTCTCGACCTGCGTACGGCCGATGGGGTCCTCGATGGGCTTATCCTGATCGTGAGTCGGGGTATTGTGGTCCGGCATGCAGTAAATCTTCTCGGGGCGGAAGCACTTAATGCCGCGGTTGCGCATGCCCTCGAAGGCCTGTGGGCTGGTGACCTCATGGGCGTAGAGGCGATCGATGTAGAGCTGCGTTGGGCCGTCGGGGACGATCTGGACCACATGGGAGTCCCATATCTTGTCGAAGAGGGTATTCATACTTCAGTTATCAGTTAACAGTTAACAGTTAACAGTTGCTTTTAGGTTCTCAGTGCACAGTTGTTTTTCTGATTTAGCTACTATTTCCTGTTACCTGTTGTTCTTTGGTTATTGGGTTTTAATGTATTCCTTGTTGATGGGGAGGTGTGAGGCTGCGCGTCTTACTTGCTAGCGGATTGGCCGGCATGGAAACGGTTGATGCAGTCGACGTAGGCTTCGACGGTGGCGCAGACGATGTCGGTGTTGGCAGCGAAGCCGTAGTATACGTGACCCTCATTCTCGACCTGAACATGGACCTTGCAGGTGTCGTCGGAGCCCTTGCTGATGCTCTGGATGGTGAGCTCCTTGAGGATCATGGTACGATGGATGATATTCTTGAGGGCATTGATGGCAGCGTCTACAGGGCCATTGCCAGTTGCTGCGGCAGTGAACTTCTCGCCGGCGATGTCGAGGCCAATGCTTGCCATAGGTTGGACGCCGATGCCGCTGGTGACCTGCATAAAGTCGATCTTGACGTGGTTGGTCTGAGCTACGTCCGCACCCACGAGCATGAGGAGGTCGTCGTCGTTGATCTCCTTCTTCTTGTCGGCGAGCTTGAGGAATTGCTCATAAGTAGTATCGAGTTTCTCACCCTCAATCTTGACGCCGAGGACCTCAAGGCGATGGCGGAGAGCGGCGCGGCCAGAGCGAGCGGTGAGGACGATAGAGTTGTCGTCGATACCTACATCGTGCGGGTCGATAATCTCATAGGTAGAGACGTTCTTGATGACGCCGTCCTGATGGATGCCGCTGGAGTGCGCGAAAGCGTTGCGGCCGACGATAGCCTTGTTAGGCTGGACGGGCATATTCATCAGGCTGGAGACCATGCGGCTGATGGGGTATATCTGCTTGGTATTGATATTGGTGTCGATACCGAGCCCCTTATGGCACTTGAGTATCATGGCAATCTCCTCGAGGGAGGTGTTGCCGGCACGCTCACCGATGCCATTGATGGTAACCTCAGTCTGGCGAGCGCCGTTGAGGACGCCGGCCATAGTGTTGGCGGTAGCCATGCCGAGATCGTTGTGGCAGTGGGTGGAAATGATGGCGTTCTCGATTCCGTCTACGTGGTCCACGAGATACTTAATCTTGGCGCCATACTCCTGAGGGAGGCAATAGCCAGTGGTGTCGGGGATATTGACAACGGTGGCGCCTGCCTTGATGACGGCCTCGACGACGCGTGCAAGGTACTCATTGTCTGTACGGCCAGCATCCTCGGCATAGAACTCGACGTCGTCTACATACTTGCGGGCGTACTTGACGGCGCGGACGGCGCGCTCGATAATCTCCTCGCGGGTGGAGTTGAACTTATACTTGATATGGCTGTCGGAAGTGCCGATGCCGGTATGGATGCGCTTGCGCTTGGCGAAGCGGAGGGCATCGGCGGCAACGTCGATATCCTTCTCGACGGCGCGGGTAAGGGCGCAGATGGTGGGCCACGTCACGGCCTTAGATATCTCGATTACAGAGTTGAAATCGCCGGGGCTGGAGATGGGGAAGCCGGCCTCGATGACGTCCACGCCGAGACCCTCAAGAGCCTTGGCGACCTGAATTTTCTCTACTGTATTGAGCTGGCAGCCTGGCACCTGCTCGCCGTCGCGCAGAGTGGTGTCGAAGATATAGACCCTGTTGTCCATCTTTTATTCGTATGGTTTTATATATCAGTGTGTTGTTATAAACTTTGTTGGGTTTGGGAGGCGGGAATACATATGAAGAAATACAGATCCCCCACCCTGTCGCATTTCGCGAAAAGGAGGATTGCCGGGCGTCGGGCCCGACAATCCCTTGTTGCTTATTACCGTCGGAGTTCAGACCTCACGGGAGGAGGGCCGAACAGGGAGTAGCAATTTTTAGTTGTTCTCGGGGCGGAGCTTGCGGACGGTGACAGCGGTCTGCCACATCTCGCTCTCGCGGAGAGCCTTGAGCTCCTTCTCGAGACCGACACGGTAGTCGGGCTTAGAGTTGGAGTCCATAGAGATCTGAGCCTCGTTGCCGAGCTTGACGCTCATGTAGAGCCACTGCATGATAGGCTTGATAGCGTCGTGGAAACGGGGGTACCAGTCGAGTGCGCCACGCTGAGCGGTGGTAGAGCAGTTAGCGTACATCCAGTCCATACCCTTCTCAGCGAAGAGAGGCATGAGGCTCTGGGTGAGCTCCTCTACGGTCTCGTTGAAGGCCTCAGAAGGAGTATGGCCATTCTCGCGGAGGACCTCGTACTGAGCGAGGAGGAGGCCCTGGATGGCACCCATGAGGGAGCCGCGCTCGCCGGTGAGGTCGGAAGTAGCCTCACGCTGGAAAGTGGTCTCGAAGAGGTAGCCGGAGCCGATGCCGATACCGAGGGCGAGGGTCTTCTCGAGAGCCTTGCCGCTAGCGTCCTGATAGACAGCGTAGCTAGAGTTGAGGCCACGGCCCTGGAGGAACATAGAGCGGAGAGAGGTACCAGAACCCTTAGGAGCGACCATGACGACGTCGATGCCAGCGGGAGGAACGACACCGGTGCGATCGTTCCAGCAGATAGCGAAGCCGTGTGAGAAGTAGAGGGTCTTGCCAGGGGTGAGGGCTGCCTTGATGGTGGGCCATACGGAGAGTACAGCGGCATCGGAGAGCAGGCACATGATGATGGTGCCCTTCTTGACGGCCTCCTCGATGGAGAAGAGGGTCTCACCGGGCTTCCAGCCGTCGGCGATAGCCTTGTCGAAGGTCTTGCCGGCACGCTGACCGACGATGACGTTGAAGCCATTGTCGCGGAGGTTCTGAGACTGGCCAGGGCCCTGTACGCCGTAGCCGATGACGGCGATGGTCTCGTTCTTCAGGATCTCACGAGCCTTCTCAAGAGGGAACTCCTCGCGGGTCATGACTTCCTCAGTGACACCGCCAAAATTCATCTTTGCCATTGTGTTGCTTATTAATTGATTTAGTTTATTGATTCGGGTAAATTAATTTCTTGGGATGCAATTCGCTCATCGGGCGCGAAGTTACGCATTGTCGTTGTTACGAGCCTTCTCCGCGCGCTTATCCTGGAGCTCTATGAAGCGGGAAACGCGCTCGACGGTGCTCTTGGTGATGGCGACGCGGCCAGAACGGACGAACTGGAGGACACCATATGGAGCCAGCTCATCGTAGAGGCGGCGGGTCTCGTCGCAGTGGCCAGTTTTCTGGAGGACCGTGTATGTGCGGTTGATCTCGAGGATCTGGGCGTTGTTGCGGCGGACGAGCTCCTCGAAGTCGGGGCTCTCTAGGATGTTGTCGGTCTGGACCTTATAGAGGGCCACCTCCTGGTAGATGATCTCGTCGTCGGTGTAGTAGAACGCCTTGAGGACATCGATGCGCTTCTCTATTTGGCGGACCACGGCCTCGATGGTCTTGTGGTCGGTGCGGCAAGCGATGGTGAACTTATGGACGCCCTCGATGGCCGAAGAGGAGACAGAGAGGCTCCAGATGTTGAGGTTGCGACGGGTGAAGATGATCGATATCTGGTTGAGGATGCCGACCTGATTCTCGGTGTAGACCGTGACGGTGTACAGCGTATTTTCTTTTTGCTCTTGCATAAGTGGTCGGTTATTTAGTGTTTAGCCAGAGGCTCATATTCATACCAGTCGGTGTCGTTGAGCATAATGTCGCCGACGCCCTTTCCGGGAGGAATCATGGGGAAGACATTATCGGCCTCCTCGACGTGGACCTCAAGGAGGAAAGGCTCAGACGTGTCGGCAAGCATCTCGGAGACGGCATCGTCGAGGTCCTCACGCTTCTCGACACGGCGGCACTTGATGCCATAGGCCGAGGCCAAGGCCATGAAGTCGGGGTTGTCGAGACGGGTGAAAGAGTAGCGCGAGCCGAAGAAGAGTTGCTGCCATTGGCGGACATTGCCGAGCCAATTGTTGTTCATAAGGACAACCTTGACGCCGAGATGCTCCTGCATGATGGTGCCGAGCTCCTGGACGGTCATCTGGAGACCGCCGTCGCCACAGAAATCGACGACATTGCGCTCGGGAGCGGCAACCTTAGCGCCGATGGCGGCGGGGAGGCCGAAGCCCATAGTTCCGAGACCGCCAGAGGTGAGGAGGCTGCGGGACTTGCAGAAAGTAGAGTAGCGTGCGCCCATCATCTGGTTTTGACCGACATCGGTGATGACGATGTTCTCGCTCTTGCCGATGCGTGCCACGGTGGCGACGACCTCACCCATCTTGATGTGGCCGGCGCCGGGATTGGTCTCGGCCTCACTGACAAGGCGGACCTCATCGGCGTTGCACTTGTCGAAGCTTGCCTCCCACTCGTCGTGGCGTGCGGGGTTGACCATCTGGTTGAGGAGGGCGAGAACCTTCTTGGCGTCGCCGTGGATGCCGATCTCGACAGGGATAATCTTGCCGAGTTCGGCACGGTCGATGTCGATATGGATGATGCGCGCCTGGCGGGCGTAGGTGGAGACGACGCCGGTTACGCGGTCGTCGAAACGCATACCTATGGCCACGAGGACATCGCACTCATTGGTCTTGACATTGGGGCCGATGTTGCCATGCATGCCCGCCATGCCCTTGTAGTGAGGGTTGCGGCTGTCGAGGGCAGAGAGGCCGAGGAGGGTGGACGTGGCGGGGATGCCAGCCTTGTCGAGGAGCTCGGCGAGCTCAGCCTCGGCGTGGGAGAGGATGACGCCCTGGCCGTAGATGACCATCGGGCGCTTAGCCTGGTTGATAACCTGCGCGGCCTCACGGACGAGGGAGTCAGGGATCTCGGGCTGCGGATCGTAGCTGCGGATGAAGTTGACCGGCTTATAGTCGAACTCGGCAGAGCCAACCTGTGCATTCTTGGCGAAGTCGAGGACGACAGGTCCGGGGCGACCCGAGCGGGCGATGTAGAAAGCGCGAGCGACAGCCCAAGCGACATCCTCGGGGCGGCGAATCTGGTAGCTCCACTTGGTTATAGGGAGCGTAACACCGAGCACGTCGGTCTCCTGGAAAGCGTCGGTGCCAAGGAGAGACGCGCCCACCTGGCCACTGACGACCACGAGAGGCGTAGAGTCCATCATGGCATCGGCAATGCCAGTGATGGCATTAGTGGCGCCAGGGCCGGAGGTCACGAAAACCACACCGGGCTTGCCACTTACTCGGGCGTAGCCTTGGGCGGCGTGGACGGCACCTTGCTCATGGCGTACAAGGATATGACGGAGACGACTGTAGTCGCCGCCCTTCTTGGGGCCGCAAGGTTGCTCGGCAAAATCGTATAGAGAGTCGTAGACGGGCATGATGGCGCCGCCGGGGTAGCCAAAGATGTCGGTGACACCCTCGGCGATCAGCGAGCGGATAAGGATTTCGGAGCCCGTCATTTGTTGGTCTGTGCTCATTGGGAAGGAAATATAACTGTCTCCTCTGTAATATCTTGTGGGGCGAAGCTATCGGCGGCGACTAAGAGAGAGCCCCATTGTCGCCGCCCACGGCCTGCTTAGTCTATGACGCGAGCTGCGCCCTTGTCGGCCGAGCTGACCATTGCAGCGTAGGCGCGGAGGGCTTTGCTGACCTCGCGTTGGCGGACAGGGGGCGTGAAGGCCTTCTTGCCGCGCTTGAGCTCCTCCTCGCGGCGAGCGGCGAGCTCGTCGTCGGTGAGGTGGACGTTGATGGTACGGTTGGGGATGTCGATCTCGATGATATCGCCGTCGCGGACGAGGCCGATATTACCGCCAGCGGCAGCCTCGGGAGAGATGTGGCCAATGGAGAGGCCGGAGGTACCACCCGAGAAGCGGCCGTCGGTGATGAGGGCGCACTCCTTGCCGAGGTGCATACTCTTGATGTAGCTGGTCGGGTAGAGCATCTCTTGCATGCCTGGGCCACCACGGGGACCCTCGTAGGCAATGACAACGACATCGCCACTCTTAATCTTACCACCGAGAATGCCCTCACAGGCAGCCTCTTGAGAATCGAACACCTTGGCGGGGCCGGAGAACTTCCAAATCTTCTCGTCAACGCCGGCGGTCTTGATGACGCAACCATCCTGAGCGATGTTGCCGAAGAGGACGCCGAGGCCACCGTCCTTGGTGTAAGCGTGCTCGAGGTCGCGGATGCAGCCCTCGGCGCGGTCGGTGTCGAAGTCGTCGTAGTAGGTATTCTGGGCACCGAGTTGGATGCAGAACTTGCCGCCGGGGGCGGCCTTATACTTGTTCTTGGCGGAGACGGTAGCCTTGGGGCTTGTGATGCAGTACTGCTCAATCTCTTGCTTGAGGGTGAGGCCGTCGACGCGCTTGAGGCTGGTGTCTACGAGGCCGCCCTTAGCGAGCTCATTCATGATGCCCACGACGCCGCCAGCGCGGTTGACATCCTGGATATGATATTTCTGGGTATTGGGAGCCACCTTGCAGATGCAGGGGACTTTACGGCTAAGCTTGTCGATATCCGCCATCTTGAAATCGACACCGCCCTCGAAGGCGACGGCGAGGAGGTGGAGGACAGTGTTGGTAGAGCCGCCCATGGCGATGTCGAGCGTCATGGCGTTGAGGAAAGCCTGACGGGTGGCGATGCTGCGCGGGAGGACGGAGTCGTCGCCGTCGCGGTAATATTTATATGTATTGTCTACAAGGAGCTTAGCCGCATCGGCAAAGAGTTGTTTGCGCTTCTCGTGGGTGGCCACGATGGTGCCGTTGCCGGGGAGGGAGAGACCGATGGCCTCGGTAAGGCAGTTCATCGAGTTGGCGGTGAACATACCGGAGCAGGAGCCGCAGGTAGGGCAAGCATGGTTCTCGACGTCGGCGACTTCGGAGTCGGAGAGGGTCGGGTCGGCGCTCTTGATCATGGCGTCGATAAGGTCGAGTTTGGCAGAGCCGAGGACGCCGGCCTCCATAGGGCCACCGGAGCAGAAGACGGTGGGGATGTTGAGGCGCATGGCGGCGATGAGCATACCCGGAGTGATCTTGTCGCAGTTGGAGATGCAGATCATGGCGTCGGCCTTGTGGGCGTTGACCATATACTCGACGCTGTCGGCGATTACGTCACGCGAAGGGAGTGAGTAGAGCATGCCGTCGTGCCCCATGGCGATGCCGTCGTCGACAGCGATGGTGTTGAACTCGGCGGCATAGCAGCCACGCTTCTCGATCTCGCTCTTGACGTACTGGCCAATCTCGTGGAGGTGGGTGTGGCCGGGCACGAACTGCGTAAAGCTGTTCACGATGGCGATGACGGGCTTACCCATCATCTCACGTTTCATACCGTTGGCCACCCAGAGAGCGCGGGCGCCTGCCATGCGACGTCCCTCGGTGGTGGCGGCGCTACGGAGCTTGATCTTGTAGTCTGACATTGTTTTCTGAGCGAAAGTTGAGGTCGGGCGTGGGCGGTTCCGGGCGGGGTATTAAGGCCTCAGGGAAGGGAACAGGGCGCCGTCCTGTGTTTGTTTTTATATTGAGTATATCGTTCTTTAGCTTTGAGTCGATAAACTGTCAAAAAGAGTTGAGAAGGAAGAGCGAAAAACAAAAAAGCCCCTCTCGCGGTGAGAAGGGCTTAAATTATATGCTTCGCAACTGAGCTTCTGCACACTCCTCACCGCTCCTCATGCCGTTAGCACAAGAAGTACAAGAAACACTCGGAGAAGAGACATGTTGAAAACTCTGGTCATTCATTTTCTTATTTGACGAGCGCAAATATAGGCAAAAAATCAAATCACGGTCATCGAAACGTGCCAATTTTTTTAAATCTATATACAGTCGTGTTGCATATTTTTCATCTTTCGGCCGGCGGGTTTAAAATAGGGCTTACGGCGATTGATGAGTATTAAATTTCAAAATTGAAACTATGCATAGAAATACGGAATATCACCTCTTAACGACATACTCTTGCGACATGGCGTCGGCCCACCAGTCGCGGTCGGCGTAAAGATGACCATCGAGCGAAGTGGCTTGATACGTGTACCAAGGCATGAAATAGCCCCAGCGCGCGCCGAGTTTCCATTGCTCGGAAATCATGCCCACGGAACCGCATTCGCTGAGGACTGCCATCTTGCGCGGGAAGGTCTCCGATATGGCACGGAACTCCTCGGCGAGCTGCATAGACGTGCGGTTATACGCGTCGCGGCCAATGAGATCCACATACTTGTCGCCGGGGTACCAAGCAGTGTCTTTGAGGATGCCCATAGATAGGTCGTCGCCATAGCCCACCTGCGTGGTCCAGATCCAGATGAGATTGTTGAGTCCGGCGGATTGGCAACGGTCGAAGACATGACGCCAGAGGGCCACGTAGTTCTCGGGGCCGCCATTGCCCCACCAAAACCATTCGACGCCGCCGCTCTTGCGATTGCCCGAGGCCTCATGGAGAGGACGCCAAAGGACGGGGATGTTGGCATCGCGGAAACGCTCAAGCTGGGCAATGACGAGATCGAGGTCGTGCTCCATGACGGAGTTCTCCCATGTGCCGGGTTTGAGCATACTGTCCACACGGAATTCGGTGTCGGTGCGGAAGACGAGGCGGGAGGAGTCAGGCGCAGCGGGGACGCTCCAGTGCCAGCAGACGGAGATGAGGCCGCCGGCGTCGGCTTGGGACTGGGCCACGGAGAAGTCGGCGTAGGGATTGTAACCTGAGTGGTTGGCCGTGTCGGTGGTGGCGATGTCGATAAAGTCGAGACCTATTATGACGGGGCGTTTGCCTGTTGCTTGCTCAACGAGTTGCGCCTCGGCGTCGTTCCAAGAGACGTTGGCCATGGAGCCCGAGAGGATGTTGTGGCCGTAGAGTTTGGCGAGGTAATCGTAGGTTTTCCGGGCCTCGGGGGACGGGTTGGGCGTAGCGAGGGCGTCGAAGCGCGGTTGCTCGGGGGAAGAGCATGCCGAGAGGGCTGCAGCCGCGGCGATGGCGGAGATTATTGATTTCGGGGTGGGCATGAGTTTATATTATGTTGCTACAAATATACTCAAAAGCAACGGCAAAGAGACCATCGATAAGTATCTTTGCCCCCAATATGTCATCATCCAACACGGTATTCCGATTTAAGCAGTTTGCCATTTGGCAAGACAGGACGCCCATGAAGGTGGGCACCGACGGCGTGCTGCTGGGCTGCATAGCCCAAATGCGTGCCGACACGCAATCCACGCAGCCGCGCGTCCTCGACATCGGTGCGGGCACAGGCCTCGTGTCCATAATGTTGGCGCAGCGATACGCCACTGCCACGGTAACGGGCGTAGAGATAGACCCCGAGGCCGCAGGGCAAGCCAGGGAGAACTGCCAAGCCTCACCATTCGCCACGAGGCTCACCATTGAGCAAGCCGACATAAAGACATTCGTACCCGCCGACGGCAAGGCGTACGACCTTATAGTCTCCAACCCACCCTACTTCACGCAGTCGCTCCAATGCCCGGACGGGAGGCGCAACATAGCCCGCCACGCCGTGGGCCTCACCTTCGACGACCTCACGGGTGCCGCAGCGCGACTGCTCACCCCCGAAGGCCGAGTGGCAATAATAATACCACACGACGCAGCCACTAGCCTCGAAGAAGCGGCAGCGCAGGCGGGGCTAACGCTCGTGGCCAAGACCACGATACACTCCAACCGCCGCAAGCCTCCACGCCGCGCAGTATGCCAATTCGAGAGGGCGGAGAGACACCCCGAAGGCGCACCCGAGGCAGAAAAAAATGAGCTCACGCTGCTCAATATCGACGGCACAAACACTGATGAATATCAAGCTCTTGCACGGGATTTTTACTTAGATAGACATTAAATATCGTATAGGACATAACCACATTGCCAAATCTGCGTAATTTTGGCCAGAAACAAGAACCAAAACGATAAAAGAATATGGCAAAGTATATCTGCACAGTATGTGGTTTCGTCTACGAAGGCGACGAGGCGCCCGCTAAGTGCCCTCAGTGCGGCGTACCCGCAAGCAAGTTCAAACTCATGGACGAGAGCGCAATGCTCAACTTCGAGACCGAGCACAAGCTTGGCGTGGCCAAAGGCTGTGACGAGGAGATGAAGAAGGACCTCAACGCGCACTTTATGGGCGAGTGCACCGAGGTAGGCATGTACCTGGCAATGAGCCGCCAGGCCGACCGCGAGGGATACCCCGAGATTGCCGAGGCCTTCAAGCGCTACGCCTTTGAGGAGGCAGAGCACGCCAGCAAGTTCGCCGAGCTCCTTGGCGACGTGGTCTGGGACACCAAGACCAACCTCGAGAAACGCATGAACGCTGAGGCAGGCGCATGCGCTGACAAGAACCGCATAGCCAAGCGCGCGGGCGAACTCGGACTTGACGACATCCACGACACCGTCCACGAGATGGCGAAGGACGAGGCACGCCACGGACGCGGCTTCTACGGCCTCTTCCAGCGTTACTTCGGCAAGTAAGCCGACTCGCTGTTAGCGTATTTCCGACAAACAAAGATTCCCCACTGGGCAGCTAGCCTGGTGGGGATTTTTTTAATAACCTAGGGAATGAAATCACATATCACAAAAAATTAAAACGCCTTTCTGAGTATATTTGCAAATCAAAGCAAAAAAACGGACAAGAAAACAAGATGGAGATAATCCCCGCCATAGACGTCATCGACGGCAAGTGCGTGCGCCTGAGCAAAGGCGACTACGACACGAAGAAAGTATATAACGAGGACCCGCTCGAAGTGGCTCGCCAGTTTGCCGACTGGGGCATCGGGCGCCTCCACGTGGTGGACCTCGACGGCGCCAAGGCCGGCCACATCGTCAATCACCGAGTCCTGGAGCGCATCTGCGGACAGACGAGCCTCACTGTTGACTTTGGCGGCGGACTGAAGACCACGGAGGACTTGCACGTGGCTTTCGAGAGCGGCGCGGCAATGGTGACCGGCGGCAGCATAGCCGTGAAGAACCCCGCGGAGTTCGAGAGCTGGATTTTGGCATACGGAGCGGAGCGCATAATACTCGGGGCCGACGCCAAAGACGGCAAGATAGCCGTGACGGGCTGGACAGAGACCTCGGCTCGCGACCTCATACCCTTCGTGGCGGACTACCGCTCCAAGGGCATCGACAAAGTGATATGCACCGACATCAGCCGCGACGGGATGCTGCAAGGGCCAGCCACAGAGCTCTACAAGCAGATGATGAGCGAAGTGGAGGGGCTATACGTCATAGCGAGTGGCGGCGTAGGGTCCGTGGCCGACCTTGAGAAGCTTGCCGAGGCTGGAATTCCTGCCGTTATCGTTGGCAAAGCCATCTACGAAAAGAGGGTCAGCAAAGAGGACGTAATGAGGTTCGTGGGCCAAAAGTAGGGACTACCGGCATGACAAGAGTGTAACAAGATCACAATAAGAGCCCACTAAAATTAGTTTCTCTCGGAATTTTCATATCTTTGCGGGATAACTGTGTCCGCACCGAGGATGCGATCCACCGCGCGCACGCGCAAAAGGGGGCGGCCACACACTTAGCCATATACCTATGGACAAATACATCAAAGCCATCCTTGCGGCCGACAAGAGGGTGATAATCCCGAACTTTGGTTGCATTATAGAGCCGAGCGAACAGCCTGGCACTCTCTCCTTCAACCCATACCTCAACTTTGAAGATGGCAAGCTGAGTTCATGCATCAGCTCCAATGAGCACATCTCCACCGAGGAGGCAGTCCGCGACATTGCCCATAATGTGAAACAATATAATGACACCCTCAATGGCGGCGGCACCGTAACGATTGAGGGCGTTGGCTCGTTCAAGAAGAGCGACGACGGCCGCATCGAGTTCACTCAGGTTGAGAACTACAAGAGTTGGGAAGCCGACCTCTCGATTGGCTTGGGCATGACAGGTTCTGAGAATGTACTCCAGCCAAAGGAGGAGTCCAATGTTCGCGACAATGACGATGACGAAGACAAGGAAGACGAGGAAGAGCCGACCGTAAGCAACGTCGACGAGGAGTCCGACAAGCGCAAGACTTGGCCTCTCGTGCTGCTCATCATTTTGCTGATTCTCATCATCATATGGTTGCTGCTCTTTGTTTTCTTCAAGGACAACGCAGTATACCGTTACTTTATGAAGGGCCAGACGCCCGCCACTGAACAGGTTGTACCCGCAGTAGACAGCACCGCCGTTAAGCAAGACACCATCGAGGCCTCCGCAGCCGAGAAGCCAGCCGAAGCCAAACCAGCAAAGAAGGCAAGGCCAGACGCCAAGGTGGCCCGCGCCCTTGAGAGCCGATACAACGTGATTGTGGGCTCGTACAAGGATGAGGACGTGGCGATCAAGCGCGTCGAGGACCTCCAGGCCAAGGGATATACAGACGCCTTTGTGGGCATTAGGAAAGATTACTTCGTGGCCGTGATAAAGGACTTCACGAGCATCACCCAGGCCGAGGCTTTCCAAGAGGAGATTGTAGACGGACGTTACCACATTGAGAGCTGGATAACCAACTCCGGCGAGAACGGCCGATAGATGGTCTTCCACTGCGGCGGCGTGCCCGCATTCTGAAATAAAAACAACCCGGTCACCGCGTCAATTTTGCCAAAGCAATTAGACACGGTGACCTTTTTTTGCGCCTAAGTCATATCTCCCAAAAACATAGGGCTTGCACCCCATGCTAACGCACGGCGACCCTTTGTGGCTACGGCACCACGAAGTTGTTTTTTTGAGCGCTTTGCTAAGGTGGAAATTTCTCACGCCTCAAGTGAAATTCCCCTGATTGATACAAAATTACCAAGAAAGGAGTCGAGGGTAAGAGATGCCTAAGATACCAAGAGAGATAATAAACCAGATTACCGAGACGGCGTCTGAGAACATCGTCAACATAGTCGGGGACTACGTACAGCTCAAGCGGCGTGGCGCGTCGTACATGGGTTGCTGCCCGTTCCACGGAGAGAAGACGCCATCATTCTCAGTCAATCCAACACGAGGATTTTACTACTGCTTTGGCTGCCATAAGGGCGGCAATGCGGTGAACTTCCTTATGGATATTGAGAAGCAGAGCTACCCTGAGGTAATCCGCAATCTCGGCAACAGGTTTGGCATATCGATACCCGAGGTGGAGCTGAGCCCCGAAGAGGACAGGGCGGCCAAGGAGCGCGACGCGGTATATAACGTCATGGAATATGCCGCCCGCACGTATGAGCAGAACCTACGTGAAAGCGAAGAGGGCCAGGCATACGGACTTACTTACTTCCGTAGCCGAGGATTTCGCGACGACACCATAGCCAAGTTCCGCCTCGGATATTCGCTCAACAGCAGCCTCGGCCTCACCAACAAAGCCGTCGGTGAGGGATACAAGGAGGAAGCGCTCATTCGTGCGGGACTGCTGAAGATAAACGCAGAGACAGCAGGCAAATACGACTACTTCCGCGGCCGAGTGATGTTCCCCATCCAGAACACATCCGGCAAGGTCATAGCCTTCGGCGGCCGAGTGCTGGACGCGCGCACCAAGGGCGTCAACACCAAGTACCTCAACTCACCCGAGACAGAGCTCTACAAGAAGACCGACATAGTCTACGGCATCTACCAGGCGCGCACAGCCATAAGCCGCAAAGACAAATGTTTCCTCGTAGAGGGCTATACAGACGTAATCTCGATGCACCAAAGTGGCATTGAGAACGTGGTGGCATCTTCGGGCACAGCACTGACCACCAGTCAGATACGCCTCATAAAGCGCTTCACGAACAAGATAACGGTGCTCTATGACGGTGACTCGGCGGGCATACACGCCTCGTTGCGCGGCATCGACATGATCCTACAAGAGGGGATGGACGTCCGCGTCTTGCTACTCCCGGACGACGACGACCCGGACTCCTTCGCACGCAAGCACACGGCGGATGAATTTCAGTCCTACGTGGAGGCGCACGAGACAGACTTCATACGCTACGAGTCGGAGACATTGCTGGCCAACTGCGGCAGCGACCCGCTGAAGAAAGCCGACGCCACTCGCACCATCGTGACCTCCATATCGCACGTACAGGACCCCATCAACCGCGAGCTCTACATCAAAGAGTGCTCGCGCATAATGGGAGTAAAGGAAGAGACACTCTTCACGTCGCTAGAAAAGCAGATGACGGAGAACGCCATCAAGGAGCGCGAAGAAGCCGTGCGTGCTGAACGCCAAAAGCAATACGAACAGGAGAGGGTGCGAAACGCCGCCATGCAAGGGGCGCAGCAGCAACAGCAGCAAAACCCGCAACAACAGTATCCACAGCAAGGGCAATGGCAAGGCCAGCAGCCACAGCAACAACCGTCAACGCAACAAAGCGCGCCGCCCGACGACTTTCCTCCCGACCTGTCGCCCTCGGAGCTTGCGATGCTCGGCATGGGCGGAGGATATGCAGGCGGAGGAGCCGCGACACAGCCAAGCGCGCCGTCCAAGCCACAGACGACAACGGTATCCGACGAAGTCGAGTTGCGCGAGATAATGCGCTTCTTCGTCACCTACACGCAGTCCATAATCCACACGGCAGAGGGCGACTTCACCGTGGGGGATTACATCCTGACAAACCTCGATGCTGACCAGATACACCCCGAGACACCCGTGCTTGCCAAGATACTCGACGAGTACCGCAATGCGGCGGACCGTACGCAGATAGACTCGAAATACTTCACCATATCATCGGACCCTGAGGTATCGGCCTTCACAGCCGCATGCATCGGTGGCCGCCCGATGCGCAGCAAGATGTTTAAGGACACGCGCCCCGAGGAGCTTGAAGAGAATTCGCTGGACGAGTTCGTGCCCCGTGCGCTCAACGAGTTGCAGATGAAGATGCTCAACAAGATGTACGACGACACGATGGTCGAGATATCGAGTCTTGAGAGTCAGGAGAACCCCGACGAGGCTCGGCTGACGGAGTTGCTGCAGATGCTGTCGCAGATAAACTTGGCGAAGAAGGAGTTGGCGTCGGAGATGGGCGAGCGGGCGATTGTGCGATAGACTTTTTTAAAGTTCACAGTGCTCAGTTCACAGTTCACAGTTACGGCGTTTTTTACGACAAACTTCGACAACCCCCGACTTTCTTCGACAATTCTGACAATCTTCGACAATCCCGACTATTCTGACAACTCTCGACAATCTTGACAATCCTAACAATTCTGAGAGGCTGTTTTGATACAACATACACACAAAAGGCTTCCGCCGAGAGGTGGAAGCCTTTTGTGTGTATGTCTATTATGCGAAGGTCGGGCTCTAGTTGCGGATGCCTGAGGCCTTGGCGAGATCGACAGTGAAAGAGCCGACCGTCATATCGAACTTGATGCGCATAGGGAGACGGCGGGAGTCGGCAGAGATCCAGAGATGCATGTCATCCTTATTCTTAAAGGAGCGGCCGACCTCGGTGATGGGCGTGAACTTGTAGCAAAGCGTACGGCCAAAGATTGTATTGATGGTCTCAGTGCCGTCGTACCTTATATTGAGGTCGAAAATCTCGTTGCTGAAGAAAGTCTTGTAGTAGATGGTGTCACCTATGACGAGACGGTCGTCGAAGGCATTATTGCGCGCATGGTAGAAGGCGCCAATGATATCCACTATGTCCTCGGGGGCGGACTGGGTCTTGCTCTCGACGAGTTTGCCACGCTTGTGGACTGTCTTGCTCATAGTGTTGTCCGCACGGTTATAAGAGACAACGTCATTATAACGGTAGCGACCTTCACTGATGTTGCGTTTGCTGAGCAGAGGGAGCTGAGTCTCACGGTCGAGGAAGGACTCGTAGGAGTCGCGCACCTCATAGAAGAGATCGGCAACGCCAGTAGTACGCCCGGCCACGGTAACATGATTAGTATGGCGGCCATCGACGACGGTATCAGTAACCGTGAAGCGGCCTTCGCCACCTTTTATGAAACCGTACTTTACGCTATAGACGAGTTCCTCGCCAGGGGCGAAAGCGTTGCAGACGGGGGCCTCATACTGGGGCTTATGGGTGCGCTGAGCGAGCGAGACAGCGCCGGCGGAGATTATTAAGGAGGCAGCTACGGCAACGAAGGATGCAAACTTATTCATAGTCCTGAGGTTTTAAGGTTTTGAGACTTGAACGGTCAACCTGGTCCTCGGTGTCTGTGCTGTGCGCATCCCCGTGCGCTGCGGAGATGGCCTTAGAAGTTGAGGACCTTGTTCTTAGGCGTGGTGGCTATGAACTCCTTGAGGTAGAAGGGCTCGAAGTAGGCGACATTTTCGACGCGGCCGGCCTCGAGGCGATCGCAAGCGAGCTGCGCCATATCCTTGGCGAGGGGCTTGACATCGGCGAGGAAGTGGGCGTTGGGCGAGGTGATGACCTGCTGGCACTTGGGAGCGCCGTTGCCACCGAACGTTATTTCGTTATGAGCAAGTTCCGTGCCAAAACTATTCTCGTCGACCACGAGGGCCTGAGTAGGGCTCATAATTTGGCCGTCGCGGCAGATGAGGGAGGTGTAGACCTCCATTCGGCGAGCGTCTATCATAGGGCAGGCGATGCGGCAATCGGGGTCGGCCTCGAAAATCGCACGGGCCATGATTGAGAGGGTCGGGACGGCAATGAGCTTAATGCCAGACGCATAGGCAATGCCCTTGGCGGTGGAGGCGCCGATGCGGAGACCAGTATAAGAGCCCGGGCCCTGGCTTACGGCTACGGCATCGAGATCGCGATAGGAGAGACTGGCTTGCGACATAAGGTCGTTAATCATAGGCGCAAGGCGTGAAGCGTGCTGGGGGGCACCAGTATACTCAAGGCTTTTGAGGGTCTTGCCCTCGGAACACAAAGCTACCGAGCAGACGTCGGTTGAAGTCTCGATGCAGAGAATCATATAGGGGAATATTTAGCCAGATAAACAGAGATTCTGAAGTACGGGGGGAGAGGGGGCTCTGGGGGAGGTACCCTATCCTGTTCCGCATTGCGAATTTAGCACCTCGGGATTGAAGAAAAAAACTTTTAACACAACAAAATATAGGTCTGAAAGCACTAGTTAAAAATTGAAAGTCCCGAGAGCAAACACGTGATTTACATACAATTACCGAGGCGTTTGGGAACATACCGTAAGATATGGGGGATAGAGGGTTTGCGAGTGTGTTTGAGCGGTGAGATGTAAGGGGTTCGGAATATGCAAATAAAAATTTTTGGGGTGAGATGAGGGGAATTGAGGTTACGGATTTTCAGTTTTGGGGCATTCTCAAAACGCGTTGTTAAACAGGGCGGGGAGGTAGGATATTTATGTCGGTTTTAACATTGGGAAGGTGTTTTTTTCAGGGAGCGGAGAGGAATTCGGGTATCGCGACGGGGAGGGAGTAGGTATGTTGTTGTATATTAATAATAGTGGGGAGTAATTGTTTTGAAAAGAAATAATAAAGTAGTAATTTCGCGGCGTGTCACGAGATGGCACAAGTTAGGAAACAAACAATTTTAAAGAAACAAAAGAAATGGCAGTAAAGATCCGCCTGGCTCGTCATGGCCGCAAGGGCTACGCCTTCTACCACATCGTGGTAGCCAACGTAAAATCGCCACGTGATGGCAAGTTCATCGAGCGCATTGGCTCTTACAACCCTAACACTGACCCTGCAACCGTCGTTATCGACGTTGAGGCAGCTCTCCGCTGGCTCGCTAATGGTGCTCAGCCCACTGACACCGTCCGCAGCATCTTCAGCCACGAGGGCATCCTTCTGAAGAAGCACCTCCTCGAGGGCGTCAAGAAGGGCGCATTCGACGAGGCTACCGCAGAGGCTAAGCTCGCCGCATGGAAAGAGGAGCGCGCCAAGAAGCTCGCCGCAGCAAACGCTAAGGCTAGCAACGACGCAGCCGCTAAGGCTAAGGCTCTCCATGAGCAGGAGGTCAAGATCAACGCCGACCGCGCTGAGGCCATCGCCAAGAAGAAGGCAGAGGCTGAGGCAGCTAAGGCAGCCGAGGCAGCAGCCAAGGCAGCCGAGGAGGCAGCAGCTGAGGCTCCCGCAGAGGCACCCGCAGCTGAGTAGTAAGACGGCACAACGAGCGCAAGCCCGCACGACCTAAGACTAAGAACAGTCCGCCCGCATCTCGAAGTTTTTTGAGATGCGGGCGGATTTTGATTTTTCACATCTACAGTTTTCCGACATTATGGATTTAACACCCGAAAACCACAACTACAGCATTACAACAGAATATGATATATGAGGCTTAGCCACCCCCATTCCGCAATACACGTAATGTAGGGATGCTGGGTTGGAATAATGTTGCACGGCTGTTACAATTTATCTGAAATCTTTCTAACTTTACGGAAGAGGCACGAACACATGGCGCAAGGCCTGGCGGTGAACGGCCTCGACACCAATTCAGAAACCATAAAAAAGAAGGAAAAGTCGTGTCAAAGATTACAAAAGAAGACGCCCTCAGATACCACTCCGAGGGCCGACCCGGCAAGATCGAGGTCGTACCAACCAAACCGTACAGCAGTCAGCGCGACCTCTCACTCGCCTACTCACCAGGCGTAGCCGAGCCTTGCCTTGAGATCCAGAAGGACCCCGAGACGGCCTATGAATACACCAACAAGGGCAACCTCGTAGCCGTAATCTCGAACGGCACGGCAGTGCTTGGCCTCGGCAACATCGGAGCCATGAGCGGCAAGCCCGTCATGGAGGGTAAAGGCCTATTGTTCAAGATTTTCGCCGGCATCGACGTGTTCGATATTGAGGTCGACGAGAAGGACCCCGACAAGTTCATCCAAGCCGTAAAAGCCATTGCGCCCACCTTTGGAGGCATCAACCTTGAGGATATCAAAGCACCCGAGTGTTTCGAGATTGAGACCCGCCTGAAGGCCGAGCTCGACATCCCCGTAATGCATGACGACCAGCATGGCACGGCCATCATCTCGGCAGCCGGCCTCATCAACGCTCTGCAGATTGTGGGCAAGAAGATTGAGGACGTCAAGGTCGTCGTAAACGGAGCCGGCGCTGCAGCCATATCCTGCACCCGACTCTACATGCGACTGGGCGTAAAGCGAGAGAACGTCGTCATGGTAGACTCCAAGGGCCCCATCAAGATGGACCGTCCCAACCTCACGGAGCAGAAGCGCGAGTTCGCCACAACGCGCAACGTCAACAGCCTCGCCGAAGCACTCGTGGGAGCCGACGTATTCCTCGGTCTCTCGGTAGCTGGGGTCCTGACACAGGATATGGTTCGCTCGATGGCTAAGGACCCTATCGTCTTCGCCCTTGCCAACCCGCAGCCCGAGATAAGCCCCGAGGACGCGCACGCCAGCCGTCCCGACATTATCTACGCGACAGGCCGCTCAGACCAGCCTAACCAGATCAACAATGTGCTTGGCTTCCCCTACATCTTCCGCGGAGCACTTGACGTACGCGCCAAGAGCATCAACGAGGAGATGAAGGTAGCCGCCGTAAAGGCTATCGCCGAGCTCACGCGCAAGGCCGTGCCCGACGTGGTCAATGCCGCATACGGCATGAAGCGCATATCCTTCGGCCGCGAGTATATCGTGCCTAAGGCTCTCGACCCCCGACTGCTGACCACCGTAGCACCCGCCGTGGCACGCGCCGCAATGGAGAGTGGAGTGGCCCGCAAGCCTATCGAGGATTGGAAAGCTTATGAGGACAAGCTCAAGAGCCTCATGGGATTGGACAACAAGATGCTGCGCAACTTCTACGAGATGGCTCGCCAAGCCCCTAAGCGCGTAGTCTTCTCCGAGGCCAACCACGTCAACATGCTCAAGGCCGCGGCTCTCGCCTACTCCGAGGGGCTCTGCAAGCCTATCCTTCTCGGCAACGAGGAGAAACTGGCCAGGATAGCAGCCGAGAACGACATCGACCTCACCGGCATCGAGATTGTCAACCTCCGTCACGACCGGGAAGAGGGTCGCCGCACGGAGTTCGCCAAGATTATGGCAGCGGAGAAAGGTCGTGAGGGTGCGACCTTCGACGAGTATTTCGAGAAGATGTATGACCGCAACTACTTCGGCCTAATGATGGTCAAGACGGGAGCGGCCGACGCTATGATAACAGGCGTCTATACCAAGAACGAGGAGCTCGTGGCCGCCGCAAAGGAGACCATCGGCATCCGCAAGGGCTTGAACCACATTGGCGCAATGCACATTCTCAACACCAAGAAGGGCACGTACTTCATGGCCGACACGCTCATCAACCGTCACCCAGACACCGAGACGCTTATCGACGTGGCCAAGTTGACATATGACACCGTGAAGTTCTTCAACCACGAGCCCGTCATGGCCATGCTGAGCTACGCCAACTTCGGCGCAACCAAGGAGGGCAGCCCTGCCTCGGTGCACAAGGTTGTAGAGACGCTCCACGAGCGTTACCCGGACATGGTTGTCGACGGCGAGATGCAGGTCAACTTCGCCCTCAACCGCGAGCTTCGCGACAGCAAGTTCCCGTTCTCGAAGCTCAACGGCAAGGACGTCAACGCCCTCGTGTTCCCGAACCTCAGTTCGGCCAACACAGCCAGCAAGCTCCTGCTCGAGATGGGCGTAGGCGACATCCTCGGCCCCATCCAGATGGGTCTCAACAAGCCTATCCACTTCCTCGACATCGAGAGCTCGGTACGCGACATTGTCAACATGACGGCCGTGGCTGTTCTCGACGCGCAAGTACAGGAGAAGAGGGACAAGATGTAGACTACCCTTTTAGCAGTGCGCAGTTAGTCATCAACTGACACTTATGATAAAATCAGAGGTTCCGTGACTTTGCCGCGGGGCCTCTGATTTTTTATTACAACGGGAGGCGGCACCACAAGTTAACTGATTATCTTTGTAAGAAATAAAAGAAGTAGCATATGGAGCAGATTAAACTTTTGCCATACGGAGTCTCGGACTTCATACAACTCCGAAAGCAGAACAAGTATTACGTCGACAAGACGATGTATATACCCATGCTTGAGGAGCGGGGTAACTTTCTCTTTCTAATCCGCCCAAGGAGGTTTGGCAAGAGCCTGTTTCTCAACATGCTGGCCGCATACTACGACAGTAAGCGGACTGACCGGTTCGACGAATTATTTGGTGGTCTTTGGATTGGGCTCTACCCACAGCGCAAACAATATTTACCCATTCTAAAAAAAGAGACGCAGTTGCTTGTCGTTTTCGACAAATAGAATAACTTTGCAATACGGTACCGCAAAAAACGAGTTTTATTCACAAATAATTTCTTAGCACGAGAAATGAAAATTTTCAGATTCATCCCGCTAGCAGCGGCATTAGCCGTCACTGCTTGCACAGATGATACGTTGCCATCGACACAATACGAGTCAATATCGGGGGCAACAATCGCAAGCTCACAGACATTCGGCAAAGCCACAAACAGCCAAGCCGAAAGCATCGCCGCAATTTTCGCAACATCACGCGGAACTGTAAGCGAGACATCCAGCAATAAGGCGCTTAAGGCATCACCAGCCGTCACAAGCGCCAGCTACTACGTAGACGGGGCCGACACACTCCTCTATGCATTCAACTACGGAGACAACGAAGGCTACGTCGTACTCGATGGAAGCTTGAGGAGTTTCCCTATCATCGCACAAGCGGACACAGGCAGTGTGAGTCTAACCGACCTTGATTCGGGCACTCCGTTTGGCTATCTAATTTCAGAATGAGAGCCCTGTCAATCACGCAGCTCCTTATCTTTTCCCTTATCATTTCCAGTTGCAGATTTGAATACATCCCATACAACATAGGGAAAAAGGTATTTGAGTCAGAGATAAAATTTGGTGGGGGCAAAATCGGCAGTTCGTTCATAAGCAACTCCAATTGCCTATGCGAAGAGACAAGAAAGGATTTGAGAATGCAAGCTAGTATAAATAACACATTACTAGTCAACTTCCCGTGTCCTAACGTAAATTCGAGAACAGGAAGAGAGGAAACTGACACTATGGTGATATTCAGGAAATCACATCTCTGCCACATAAACGCAAATGGAGATAAGCACAAAGTGAAATTAAACTTTGAGTTGCACAAACCGTTATTTATATGATGGGAGAGAAGATTAAGCATTACCGGATATGTCCAGAATATGACCTTAAGACTATGGAGATTGACGGCAAGAAACTCTAATTCATGCGCGACACGGTCTCGTGGAGATACGTGGTGAAACTTGAGAGTACTTAACACAAACACATAAATACTAAAATCGAGAAATAAGGAAATGAAAGCATTAACAATCATCTCAACAATCCTCTTCTGCCTTGCGGCATGCAGTTGCTCTGATAAGAACGACGACGAGACAGAATTCCGCTACACATCAGCTAGCCCCAACAGAGAGACATATCGCACGGTATTCAACATCCAAGGCGCCGACGTAGACGACACCTTCATGGCTGGCACCAAAGGTTACTGCGACGAGAGGCAACGCGACTTCAAGATTGCGAAAACCACTGGCAACGCCTTCTACATAGACTTCTACTCCCCTAACGCCTACGGCAACGTGACAGAAGAGCGTACAGACACATCAACCATCTACAGGAGGTCTTATGAAAGCAAAGTGACCATCAACGGCAAGAGCTACAGCATTAAGACCAACTTCGAGGCCGAAGCCCTTGACGAGAACAAGGAGTACTACATGAACCTCGACTACTCGCTCAAGACCATCGAGATGGGCGGTAAAACAGTCGAGCCAACCGCCATAGAATCGTCAAGCGACCTTTCCGTGACGCTCACGGCCGACAGCGAAGGCACGCTGGTTATCAGCTAGCGGAGGCACGCCCCCCCCGTATTACAGCCCCACCATCCGAACAATCGGGTGGCGGGGCTTATTGTTTCATATTTTATGCTTTTCTTTGCATTTCGTTACAAAACATAAAAAGAGACTAGGATGAAGAGCCTTCTCCACCTTATTATATACGCACTCGTTGCTGTGATTTTTTCGGCTTGCGGCGACAAACCGAGGAAGTTCGTTATTGGCGTATCGCAATGCTCGGAGGATATTTGGCGCGACAAACTTAATGACGAGCTCAAGACGGGCGAGTACCTCAACGACTCGATTATAGTCAAGCTAGCCTCATCCAACGACGACAACGAGAAGCAGGTCAGGCAGATAAACCAGTTCATCGATGAGAAGGTGGACCTCCTAATTGTGTCGCCAAACCAATTGAACACCATATCGCGAGCCATAGATCGAGCGTACGACAAAGGCATTCCCGTGATACTCTACGACCGCAAGACGGATTCGGACAAGTACACGGCCTTTATTGGTTGCGACAACTACGTGATAGGTCTCACCATGGGACGTTTCATAGCTCAGCAGCTTGGCGGCCGCGGGCGAGTGGCGGAGATTCGCGGATTGGAAGGGTCGTCACCCGCCATGGAGCGCCACCGCGGCTTTATGGATGCGCTTAAAGAGTATCCGGATATTGAACTCGCGGCGAGCGAGGCGGGGGACTGGAAAGAGGAGAGCGCGATAGCGGCAATGAAGCGAATATTGGGGCAGACACGGGACTTCGACTACGTCTTTTCGCACAATGACCGCATGGCATGGGGCGCATATGTGGCGGCAAAGCAGATGGGCGAGACACGGCCATATAAATACACGGGCGTGGATGCCATGGCAACCGAAGGCGGCGGACTTGAACTGGTGCGCGACGGAGTATTCGATGCCACATACCTCTACCCCACTAAGGGCGACGAAGTGATAGCCCTCGCTCTTAGGATCTTGAACCACAAGCCATATGAGCGTGACAACTACCTGCGCACGTCCATCATAACCCATGCCAATGCCGAACTGACCCTTATGGAGGCCAAGGATGCGGAGAGCCAGAAGCGCAACCTATCGATGCTCCACAAGCAGGTGGATCAATACGTGGCGGACTACCACGCACAGAGCCTTCTGGTTGTGGGATTGGGCGTGTTGCTGCTCGTCATCTTCGTGGCCACGGCTTTGCTCTACCGAGGTTACCTTGTGCAAACCCGACTCAACGAAGAGATTATGGAGCTCACGCACTCGCGCCTGCAATTTTTCACCAATATCAGCCATGAGTTGCGCACACCACTGACATTGATAGCGGACCCTGTGGAGATGCTCCTGGAAGACAAAGGCATAAGCGGCAAGAGCAGAGAGCTACTCAAGATGGTGCAGCGCAACGCATTGTCGCTCCAGCAACTTGTGGGCTCGATATTGGACTTCCGCAAGATACAGAATGGCAAGATGGAGCTCAAACTCAGCCGGTTCGACATTGTTGAGGCACTGGGAATATGGGTGGGCGACTTCCGTCTCACAGCCGAGCGGAAGCAGATAGAGTTGCGCCTCGATACGTCGGCATATTCGACATCGAAAGAGATTGTGGCCGACAAAGAGAAGGTGGCGCGCATAGTGTTCAACCTGCTGAGCAACGCCATGAAATATACGCCCGAGGGAGGGCGGATTGACGTCGCACTGAGCAATACACAAGACGGGCGAATGCGCATCGACGTGAAAGACACAGGCAAAGGCATAGCAAAAGAGGAGACCGAGAAGGTTTTCGAACGCTTCTTCCAAAGCAAAGGGTCTGCCAGCGGCACGGGCATAGGCTTGGCACTCGTAAAATCTTTTGCGGAACTGCACCATGGCACGGCACGAGTGGAGAGCGAGCTGGGAAAGGGTTCGGCCTTCATTATCGAGATGCCAACCGAGCAGCAAGGCAACGTAATGGAAACAACGCCCGAGGTAAAAGAGTGGATTGACGACGCAAGTCAATACATCAGCGGCGAGAACAAACAGCAAGGCAAAGTAGACCAGTTGATAAGTGACGAGGAAAAACCTACATTGCTCATCATCGACGACAACAACGACATACGGCAGTACGAACGCACGTTGCTTCAGAACCAATATTTCGTTATCGAGGCATCGGACGGCAAGGAGGGGTTGGAGAAGGCAGTGAACGAAGTACCGGACCTCGTGGTGTGCGACATTATGATGCCCATAATGGACGGATTGCGATTTTGCCACGAGTTGAAGACAAACACCGCCACGTGCCACATACCAGTCATCATGCTGACGGCAAAGAACCTCGAAGAGCAACGAGTGGAGGGATATGAGAATGGCGCCGACTCATATATAACCAAGCCATTTCACGGCAAGGTGCTGAAGGCTCGCATAGAGAATTTGCTCAAGCAACGCCAGAGGCTGAGCGAGGCATTGCGGAAAGACGGCACATGCGAGACGCTCGACACGTCGGAGGAGAGCATACAACAATTGGCCGACCCCGACAAGAGATTTGTGAAGCAGTTGCATGACATTATCCGCGACCATATTGGCGAGAGCGACTTCGGCGTAGAGGAGGTGGCGGCAGAGATTGGGTTGAGCCGAGTGCAGTTATACAGGAAAGTGAAGGCGATGACAGGCAGCACGGTCGTGGACCTTATGCGCAAGGCACGATTGGCACGTGCACGCCATATGCTCACCACGACGCATGCCAGCATATCGGAGGTAGCGTATGCCGTCGGTTTCTCGTCGCCAGGGTATTTCTCACGTTGCTTCAAGGAGGAGTTTGGAGAGCAACCAGGGGAAGTAGCTTTAGGGAAATAGAGGAGTTTGGGGACTTAATTATTTTTGGGGAGAGGGGAAATGTGGGTAAGGAATATTGGCTTAAAAAAAAGTGTACGCATTAGCAGTTATTAGCATTAAAAATGTTACATGTATCATATTTGCATCACTATGAACGAAAATTAGCAGCCGCAACACACTGTGCAACATAATTTTGGGGCAGAAAACAAAAATTCTCTAACGAGTTGCAACTAAAAACTAATGCTAATATGAACACGATAACAAAATTCCTACTGAGTGCGGCACTACTCGCCGCAGGCACAGTAGCGAATGCTCAAAACGCGAAGACGAGCGGCGTGGTGACCGACTCAAACGGAGAGACAGTAATAGGTGCAACGGTAATGGTAAAAGGCACCACAATTGGCACCGTCACGGACCTCGACGGCAACTTCCAACTTGATGCCGCACCGGGCTCGACACTCGTAATATCGTATCTCGGATACGAGACCCAAGAGATTCCGGCATCGGAGCACGTGAAAGTACAGATGCAAGAGGTGGCCAACGACCTCAACGAGGTTGTCGTGACGGGCTACACCACACAGAAGAAAGCCGACCTCACAGGCTCAGTGGCCGTAGTATCCACCAAAAACCTCAAGACTACCTCGGACCCCGACCCGATGCGCGCGCTCCAAGGCCGAGTTGCCGGCATGACCGTCACGACCGACGGTTCACCAATAGGCACGGGCACGGTACGCATCCGCGGCATTGGCTCGTTCAACTCCTCGCAGGACCCGCTGTACATCATTGACGGCGTGCCGACGAACAATGCCTTGAACTCACTCAACACCAACGACATCGAGAGTATGCAGGTGCTCAAGGATGCGGCTTCGGCATCCATCTACGGCTCGCGAGCATCGAACGGCGTTATCATCATCACGACCAAGAAAGGCAAGGCAGGCGACAAGATTAACGTAGACGTATCGGCCAACGTGACGGCACAGTTCTACGGCGACCAGTCCAAGATGAAGCTCATGAACTCCAGCCAATACGCCACAGCAATGGCACAGGCGGCCCTCAACGACGGCCTCGACCCCGCGGCCTACGCAGCAAACTACGGTATCGACCTCAACTATGAGGGAGGACAGGAGATTTCCGTCTGGAACCCGACATCGAGCCAGTACGAGAAATATACCATCGGCGGCAGATACGACGGCTACATCAACCAGAAGAAGACAATGCTCTTCTCGGACACCGACTGGCTGGATGAGATATCGCGCACAGGCATATCACAGAACTACGACATCTCGCTCTCTCACGCCACGGACAAGCACAGCACAATGTTCTCCGTCGGCTACAAGAAGAACGAAGGCGTACTTAAATACACCAGTTTCAACAACTTCTCCACCCGACTCAACACCTCGTGGAACCTCGGCAAGATGCTCACCACGGGCGAGAACCTCACCCTTACCTACTCATCGCAAGTAGACTGCCACCCAATGGAGGATGCGCTCAAGATGCCATCCATCGTTCCTGTATACGAGATTGACGGCACGACATTCGCAGGACCCGTTGGCAGCATGAGCGACCGCCAGAACCCTTGTCGCGAGCAGTATGACAACCGCAACAACCACCTGGACTATTGGCGAATCTTCGGCAACGCCTTTATCGAACTTCAACCCGTCAAAGGGCTCACGGTTCGCACGAGCTACGGCATCGACTACAAGACCTCGTTCATCAACTCGATGACCCCGACATACTCATCGGACATCGTCAACAACAACATTGCCAAGACGACACTCTCTACGGACAACGAGACCAACTGGACATGGTCCAGCACGGCGCAGTACGTAACCCAGATAGGCCGCCACAACATCGACGTCATGATTGGCGCAGAGATGTCTAAGCAGAGCACGGTTGACTTCTCCGCTTACTCAGAGGAATACGCCCTGGAGGATGAGAACTACATGTGGCCCAACGCAGCCACCGGCACCATGCGCAACACGGGCGCCAAGGTAGGATACCGACTTGGCTCGGCCTTTGGAAAAGTCAACTACAATTGGAACGACCTATTGCTTGCCTCGTTCACCATTCGTCATGACGGTTCTTCGCGATTTGGCGAGGCGCACCGCTGGGGCAACTTTCCCGCAGCATCACTCGGCTTCCGCTTCTCGAACCTTATGAAAAAGAGTTGGTTGGACGACGCCAAGCTCCGCCTCTCATGGGGAAAGACAGGCAACCAGGCGATAGACAACAATGCGCAGTTCGGCCTCTACGTTGTGGACTACGGTTTGGACCGCGTAACCTCCACGGCCTACGACCTCAAACTCCAGGGCTCGGGCACATTCCCCTCTGGCTACCGCGCCACACAGATGGCGAATCCAAACCTCAAATGGGAGGAGGCAACGCAATATAACATTGGAGTGGACTACACAATGCTTGAGAACAGCATCTATGGAACCATCGACGCTTACATCAAAGACGTAGACGACATGCTCATCAATCCGTCTTACCTCGGTGCCACGGGCGAAGGCGGATCTATGTGGCAAAACGGTCCTGCACTTCGCAACTGGGGTATGGAATTCACCATCGGCTACCGCACAGAGCTTGAGAACGGGCTCGGCATTGACGTAAATGGCAATCTCGACTTCTTCCGCAACAAAGTGACCACACTGCCCTCCTCGACGGTAGGCGCCTACGCCCACACCACAGACGAGGACCTCGTACAGAGCGGCAAATCTTACGGCTCGGTGGTTGGCTACGTTGTAGACGGACTTTATCAGACGCAGGCGGAGGCCGACGCCTCGGGACAGGCCAACGCACGCATGGGCGGACTGAGGTATAAAGACGTCACGGGAGACGGCAAGATAACCGATGCCGACCAGACATGGATATACGACCCCGTGCCAGCCTTCTCATACGGCGTAAACATCGGTCTCACATTTAAAGGCTTCGACTTCAATATGTTCTGGCAAGGCGTATGTAGGCAAGACGTCTATAACAACCAGAAATTCCAAACAGACTTCTGGGCCGTCATTGACCAGGGCTCAAACAAAGGCTCGCGACTCCTCGACGCGTGGAACACGAACAACACAGGCTCCAGCATACCTCGCCTGAGCACAATGAACACAGCTGACGAAGGTCGCGCATCGAGCTACTTTGTCGAGAACGGATCGTACCTCAAGCTTCGCACCCTGCAACTCGGCTACAGCCTGCCGAAGAGCGTAATCTCGAAGGCCAAGATGCAGAGCGCACGCGTCTACTTCTCGGGTCAGAACCTGCTGACAGTCAAGAGCAAGAGCCTCACTTGCACCGATCCTGAAAACCCAGATTGGAACTACCCATTGGCAACGTCGCTCAGCGTAGGCGTACAGGTAAGTTTCTAATCAGACAACACATTACACAAACTAAAGAGATTTCACTTTATGAAATATATATATAAGATGGTGCTGGCTACGGCACTCATGGGAGTGGCCACGAGCTGCGACGACTTCCTGGACTACGAGCCCACGGCTGTAGTTGACGAAGAGAAGGCATTCAGCGAGCCGGACAAGATGGTGAACAGTGCATACGCCATGCTTGGCGACTGCTGGTACAACTATCCCTTCAACCTTTGGCCATACGGCGACCTCTCGTCAGACGACTGCCTCAAGGGTGGCAGTGGCACTGGCGACACAGGTTATCACGACGTCGAGATATGGTCGTCGCTGACATCCACCAAGAGCGAGCTCGACGAGTTGTGGTACCGCCTCTACTGCGCCATCTCGCGATGCAACAGAGCATTGGTATCGCTCGACGAGAACGGCGAAAGCACTCTCGGCGAAGAAACCACCCGCCAGCGCAAAGCCGAAGTACTCTTCCTCCGCGCGCATTTCTATTACAAGCTCGTGAGCATGTATCGCCAAGTGCCTTGGATTGACGAGGCCGTATTCTCGGCCAACGCATCGGAGAGCACATCTAACACCGAATTCACGTACGACGAGCTGTGGCAGAAGATAATAGCCGACTTCGAGACCGCCTACGAAGTTCTGCCCGAGACACAGTCGGACGGCGGCCGCGCAAACAAGATTGCCGCGGCGGCATACCTTGCCAAGTGCTACCTCAACCTCGCATGGGGCGACGGATATGAGGCCAACACCGGCGTGGCGCACATCGACGGCGAGTATATGCAGAAAGTGGTTGACTACACCGACGTGGTCAAGAACTCAAGCTACGACTACCTTGAGGACTTCGGAGACATCTTCCTGCCCGAGAACAAGAACAGCAAAGAATCCATCTTTGCCGTTCAGACCTCAGACTACAGCGAAGACAACACCACCTACGGACGCGCCAACTGGTCCAACATGCTCAACGGATGCTGGGGCATGTGGTCCTGCGGATGGGATTTCCACAAGCCATCGCAAGACCTCGTAAACGCCTTCAAGACCCGCGACGGACTGCCAATGTTCGACGACTACAATGCCGAGACGGCTTACCCGGTGAACGGCGAAACCACCACTCAGAAATGGGACCCGCGCCTCTTCCATACGGTAGGCATGCCCACCTACCCTTACAAGTACGAGGCCGAGTACACACAGACCACGGCAAACTCCCGCACACCCAACGTCTACGGTTACTACACATCCCTCAAAGACGTGCCGCAACGCTCGAAGGGTGAGACATATAACGGCTCATGGCAGGCCTTCGCAATGAGCGACTACGTATTCCGCTACACCGACGTCATGCTGATGCGCGCCGAGGCCGAGATTGAGCTTGGCAACCTCAGCGAGGCAGAGGATATTATCAACGACATTCGCCAGAGGGCGCAGAACTCCGTGGAGAAGCACATAGCCTATGCCGAGAGCCAGTGCGAGATTGCGCTCTACCCCGACTCTTATTTCCAGGACAAGGAGACGGCCCGCAAGTGCCTACGTTGGGAACGCCGCCTCGAAATGGCCATGGAGAGCAGCCGATTCTTCGACCTTCGCCGTTGGGGTATAGCGTCCGAGACACTTAACAAGTATTTCGAGACAGAGCAGAACGACAAGTATGGCGACCAGACCTATGCGCAGTACCTCAGCGATGCGCACTTCACGGCAGGCAAGAACGAGTTCTACCCCATTCCGTATAACCAGTTGTTCTACATCCCCGGCCTCTACACGCAGAACAAGGGATACGAATAAACAGAGATACACGACATTATGGAAAAGACATTCATGACAGTCCTTGCATCGCTAAGTTGCCTCGTGGCGAGCCAAGCGCAAGACATATCCTTCCTAAGCAACAACCACTGCCTCTACCGCATCGAGGAGGCCAACCAAGGCAAGAAATACCTCTTGCTGCCCGTCCAGGAGAGCGCAGAGATGGCGAACATCAAGGTCATTGTCAACCAAGCTGAGAAGCAAGCTATTAACGTCCGACTGGCATATAACCGCATCGACTACTATGTACCTCTCGACCTTGCCGACTTCGGCGGGATGGAAGGCCTTATGCTGGACATACACGTCAACGGCACATACCGTCAGGAAGGTGAGTTGCGAGGCTTCGCATGTTGGAAAGACATAAAGTTCGCCGACACGTTCTCGCTCACCAACCGCGAGCAGCATCGCCCAGTCTACCATCACACACCGGCCTACGGCTGGATGAACGACCCCAACGGAATGTTCTACAAAGACGGTGTGTGGCATCTCTACTTCCAGCACAATCCCTACGGATCGCAGTGGGAGAACATGACATGGGGGCACTCGACCTCGACGGACCTCGTGCACTGGACATATGAGGGCGACGCCATCCGCCCCGACGCGCTCGGCACAGTCTTCAGCGGCAGCGCGGTGGTGGACAAAGACAACACCGCAGGTTTCGGCGAAGGCGCCATAGTGGCAATGTACACCTCGGCGGGCGAAAACCAAACGCAGAGCTTGGCAGTGAGCACAGACAACGGAAAGACATTTGCCAAATACAAAGGGAACCCCGTAGTCACGAGCAATGTGCCAGACTTTCGCGACCCGCACATGCTTTGGAACGAGGAGATTGGCAAATGGAACCTCATACTTGCCGCAGGTCAGCAGATGAACATCTACACATCATCGGACCTCAAGACATGGAACTACGAGAGTTCCTTCGGACTTGGCTATGGCAACCATGACGGAGTATGGGAATGCCCCGACCTTATGAAGCTAAAAGTCAGTGGCACGGATAAGGAGAAATGGATGCTTGTCTGCAACATCAACCCTGGCGGGCCATTTGGCGGATCGGCGACGCAGTACTTCATTGGCACTTTCGACGGGCATAAGTTCACTTGCGAATCGGCGCCCGAGGTGACAAAATGGATGGACTACGGCAAAGACCATTACGCCACAGTGACCTTCGACAACGCCCCCGACGGTCGCCACGTAGCCCTGGCATGGATGAGCAACTGGCAATACGCCAACCAGGTGCCGACACGCCAATACCGTTCGGCCAATAGTATCCCGAGAGACCTCGGCCTCTTCGAGTACAACGGCGAGACGTATTGCAGCAGCACGCCCTCGGCCGAGATAACCTCCGCACGCAGCGAGAAGGCCGGCAAAGAGCTCAGCCAAGCATGCGAAGTCGTGGTGGACCTCAAGGGGACAACGACCATCGTGCTCAGCAACGACCGTGGCGAGCAGGTCTCGATGACCTACAATGCCGAGGCCGAAACGTTCGAGATGGACCGCACACAGAGCGGCCAGACGGACTTCAGCAACGAATTTCCCGCCACGACCAAGGCTCCCACATATGGAAAAATCAACCAGTTGCGCATCTTTATAGACAAGAGCAGCATTGAGGCCATAGATGCCGACGGTAAGATGGCAATGACAAACATCGTATTCCCCGGCACACCCTACAACAAGATTACGTTGACCACAGCTGGCAAGAAATTGCGCAAGGCGGCAGGCAAATACGTTGTCTACCAGATCAAATAAGTGCGGAGCTAAAAAGACAAGATTATGAACAAATCAAGCAGACTCACCCTCATCCCGCTCATGCTCTGCTTTTTCTGCATGGGATTTGTGGATTTGGTGGGCATAGCCTCCAATTACGTAAAAGAGGACCTCAGCCTCAACGACTCGACGGCGAACCTGTTCCCGTCTCTCGTATTCTTCTGGTTCCTCATATTCTCTGTGCCCACGGGCATGCTGATGAACAAGATAGGGCGTAAGAAGACCGTATTGCTGTCGCTCATAGTAACGGTAATATCGCTTATGCTGCCGTTCTTTGGCGAGACGTTTGGCATAATGTTGGCGTCGTTCTCGCTCCTGGGCATAGGCAACGCATTGATGCAGACGTCGCTCAACCCGCTCATCAGTACAGTAACAACGGGAAAGAACCTGGCCTCGACACTCACCTTTGGTCAGTTCGTAAAGGCCATAGCATCCTTCCTTGCGCCATACATAGCCATGTGGGGAGCCATTCAGGCCATGCCGTCTCTCGGGCTCGGCTGGCGAGTGCTCTTCCCTACATATATGACCATTGGCATAGCGGCCAGCATATTGCTCGGAGCGACACCTATAGACGAGCCTAAGCAGACAGGCAAGGCATCTGGCATTATAGACTGCCTGCGATTGTTGGGTCAGCCACTTGTGTTGCTCTCCTTCCTTGGCATCATGTGCCATGTAGGCATAGACGTAGGCACCAACACCACGGCGCCCAAGATACTCATGGAGCGATTGGGATGGACACTGAACGAGGCGGCCTTTGCGACGTCGCTCTACTTCATCTTCCGTACCATTGGTTGCCTCACGGGCTCGATAATCTTACGGAAAGTCAGTTCTCGGACATTCTTCATTGTCAGCGTAGTGATGATGGCGCTCAGCATGGTAGGGATGTTTTTCGGGACGAGCCAAGTTGTACTCTATGTGGCCATTGCGCTTGTGGGTTACGGCAACTCGAATGTCTTCTCTATGATACTGTCGCGAGTATTGCTTGCCATGCCGGATAAGCAGAACGAGGTGAGCGGACTTATGATAATGGGTCTCTTCGGCGGGACGGTATTCCCGCTCATCATGGGCTTTGCGAGCGACGCGTTTGGGCAGATGGGGGCCGTGGCTGTGATGGCCATTGGCGTAACATACCTCTTCTCGTATATCAAGAATCTTAAGAATCAAGCATAGTCATGGATATCAAAGACATGTATATAGTTGGCCTTGGCGAAGCTTTGTGGGATGTGCTTCCCAAAGGCAAACAACTAGGCGGCGCTCCAGCCAACTTTGCCTACCATGCTGGTCAGCACGGGATTAAGTCCGTGGCCGTCAGCGCACTTGGCCGAGACGCATTAGCCGAGGAGACAATAGCCCAACTCGAAGCGAAGCACTTGAACTACGTCATGCCGCACGTAGACTTCCCTACGGGCACGGTGCAGGTGACACTGGACTCGGCTGGAGTGCCGACATACGACATCAAGCAAGGTGCGGCGTGGGACAATATGCCCTTCACTCCCGAGGTAGAGGCTGTGGCGAAAAAGTCTTGCGCAGTATGCTGGGGCTCATTGGCACAGCGGTCGGAGGTTAGCCGCGAGAGCATCTATCGATTCTTGGACACCACGCCCCAAGAGTGCCTCAAGATATTCGACATCAACCTGCGCCAAAATTTCTACACGGCGGAGATTATTTGCAAAAGTCTCAATTTGTGCGACATACTCAAGATAAACGAAGACGAGATTGAGATAATTGGCCAGATGTTCAACTGTCAGAACCTCGATATCGAAAGTCGATGCCGACTCATACTTGAGAAATACAACCTGCGAATGGTTATTCTGACGTGCGGCACCAATGGCAGCTATGTGTTCAGTCAAGGCGGAAAATCATTCCAGCCCACGCCGAAAGTGAAGGTAGCGGACACGGTGGGAGCAGGCGACAGCTTCACAGGCACATTCTGCGCCAGCATCCTCAAAGGGAAGAGCATAGCCGAGGCGCATAAGTTGGCCGTTGAGGTTAGCGCATATGTCTGCACACAGGCCGGGGCAATGCCAGAAATCCCGTCCCAATTCACAGAGCGCAGTTAGAATCGGTTCACAGCGTTCAGTAAGCAACACACAGTCGACTTCCTGTTAACTTGTTAGTTTGTAGTAGGAAACGGAGCTCAGCGGTTTATACTGCGGGGCTCCGTTTTTTTGTGTTGACAACCAATTGTCAATTGATAAAGGTTATCTTTGTAAGAAAATAATGGAAGGATAAGCATATGGAGCAGATTAAACTTTTGCCATACGGAGTCTCTGACTTCATACAACTTAGGAAAGGGAACCTATACTACGTCGACAAGACGATGTATATACCAACACTCGAAGCCAGAGGTAACTTTCTCTTTCTAACCCGCCCAAGGAGGTTTGGCAAGAGCCTGTTTCTCAACATGCTGGCCGCATACTAC